>JADLBL010000011.1 GCA_020847735.1 Candidatus Eisenbacteria bacterium | reverse complement strand
GCGCGTACCCCTTGTTCGCCAGCACCATCGTGATCGCCGCCGTCAGCGTCGTCTTGCCGTGGTCCACGTGCCCGATCGTGCCCACGTTCACGTGCGGCTTCGTCCGTTCGAATTTCGCCTTGGCCATCTCGGCAGACTCCTGTGTTCTGTACGGTGGTTGCGATCACCGCCCGCGTCCCGCGGGCAATTGGATTCTCGTTGCTTCGGGAGCGACGCCCCGCGGGGCGCTACCCGACGTACCTGCCTGCCCAACCCGCCCGAAACACCGCCGGCCTACCCGACCCAGCGCCGGTGCTTCGGGTGGAGCCCACGATCGGAATCGAACCGATGACCTTCTCCTTACCATGGAGATGCTCTACCGACTGAGCTACGTGGGCGCGTGACAACCGCGTCCCTCCACACGGACGGCACGGCGAGGTGTTGAATCGCGGCAGGCAGAAGTACCGACCAGTAGGGAGGGTGTGCTCGCGCGGGGTGTCCTCGGCGAGAAGACACACCACCCCGATACGACCTCCGGCTCGCGGAAGTCGTCGGGGCGTTGCACGAACTGCGTAATCTAGTGAGCCTCGCGCCGGGGTGTCAACGCCAAACTTCGAAAAAAGCGGGGGTTGCGCCGTCGGGTCCGGTCGCAGGGGCGCCGCCGGGCTCCCGCCTGGGCGCCGATCCGGCCTTCCCGCGGCTGACGCAAGGAATGCGTCAGATTTTCAGTCCTGAAAGACCGGACGACTCAGGAACCATGCGCGCGCGGGCCGGCGCGAACCCTGCTCGGGGCGGGGAAAGTTGGAGCGGGAAACGGGATTCGAACCCGCGACCCTCGGCTTGGAAGGCCGATGCTCTAGCCGCTGAGCTATTCCCGCTCAACTCATTCGCGGGCTTCGATATGGTGGAGGGGGAAGGATTCGAACCTTCGAAGGCATAAGCCGGCAGATTTACAGTCTGCTCCCTTTGGCCGCTCGGGCACCCCTCCGCATCACCACATGCGTCCGCCCGGGCGGATCCAGCCCGCGGCGGGCCCAACTGCTCTCGGCCTGCCGGCGGCCGCGCGACCCCGGATCAGGGCCGACAGGCAAGACAGAGCTGGCGAAGGGACTCGAACCCCCAACCACCTCATTACAAATGAGATGCTCTACCGATTGAGCTACGCCAGCACGCGCCCGGAAGCGAGGAAAAGCGCACGGGAAGATAGTCAGCGCTTCGGGGCAGTGTCAAGGACCGCAAGACCCACGCGGCGTCCCCCCTCGCTCACAAGCCGGGCACAACCCAGGGGTGAAGGCGAGGTCCGGAATTCGAAGAGGCAGCCGGTGGGCGAGACTCGCTCGCCTCCGACTGCCTCTTCCCGATGGAACAGGGAGCGACCGGGAATAACTCCTCCGTTCCAACGGCTTCGTTGACCGGGCGTATTCGTTTTTTTTGTTGCCGCTACGAACTTCTACTCACCACTGTGCTTCGCCAACCATTTCCTGGGCGACCATCCCCCTTCTTGGACGTTCCGGCCATTCGCCGCGCGTTCGCGCGGGCTTCCGGTCCGGATGACCGATTTGGGTACGAGCCCGGGCGCTCCGGCGCCCTCGCGACTACAGCTGAAACCGGTGGGGCCTGGTTGACCGCGCGGGCTGGAGGTGCTGACCCCACGCGGTCCGCCAAGCCTGGAACCCCACTCCCCCAGCGAGGTCCCTGCAACTGCCGAAGCAACTCTGCAAGCGAAGGGATGCTGCTTGAATCCCCGTATCCGCGTATCTCCTTCAGCACCTCGCGTGCCACTCAGGGAGTACGCGGACAGGAAGGGGGCCGTGTCCGCCGAAGTCCTTGCGTCGCATCGGCCTTTGGACACGCCACTGGCCAGACCTGTCGAACGCGAATGGCGCCGCGTCCATGGGCTGTCACCTGCTCCGAGGTGACAGCGCCGCACGATCGCGCGCACCGGGGCCGCGATTGACGCTACCAGAACAGGTGTTACCGCCTGGGTAACACTTCATGGCCCGGGTAACACGTCGTGCGGCTCCGGCATCGCCGCAAACTCAACAGGACCCGCCCGAGGAGGGCGGGTCCTGCGTGCGTGCGGGCCCAGGGGGGCGTCGGCGCTAGAGCTCGATTCGAAGTCGCTTGATCCGCGCGTACAGGGTCTTGCGGCTGACTCCCAGAAGGCCGGCGAGACGGCTCTTGTTGCCGTGAGCCTGCTTCCAGGCCGCGAGGATCGCTTCTCGTTCGGCGCTCGCGCGCTCGACGGTGCGCTCGCTTCTTGCGATGACCTGCGCATCGTCGGCGAGGAACGGAAGCACGTCTGAGGCGGTCACTCGTGCATCGGTCGCGCACAGGGCCGCGATACGCTTCATCACGTTCTCGAGCTCGCGCACGTTGCCCGGCCAGCCGAACGAAGCGAGCACCCCCTCGGCATCCGGCGCGAGGTGAGGCGCGCCGATTCCGCCGTAGAAGGACAGGAAGTGGCGGGCGAGCGGCAGGACATCCTCGGCACGCTCGCGCAGCGCCGGGAGTCGGATCTCGATCTCGTTCAGGCGGAACAACAGGTCCCGCCGGAAGTGCTTCTCGCCATCGTTGCCACGCAGCTCGCGATTCGTCGCGGCAATGATGCGCACTTCCGCACGGCGCGCCTGCGTCTCGCCGAGGCGCAGGTACTCGCCGCTTTCGAGGAAGCGAAGCAGCGTCACCTGGACGTCGTGCGGCAGCTCGCCGACCTCGTCCAGGAACAAGGTGCCGCCGTTGGCCGCCTCGACCAGCCCCACGCCCTCGGCGTGAGCGCCGGTGAACGCGCCCTTGCGGTGCCCGAAGAGCTGCGAGAGTGCGAGGTCGGCGCGCAGGGCGCCGCAGTTGACCGCCAGGAACGGCCTGCCCGCGCGTTGCGAAAGGGAATGGATGGTGCGCGCGACGAGTTCCTTGCCGGTTCCCGTCTCGCCGGTGATGAGCACCGACAGGTCGGTCACGGCGGCGCGCCGCGCCAGAGCCTCGACCTGGCGCATGGCATGGGAGCAGGCGACCAGACCCGGGGCCCTGTGCCGGCGGCCCAGGACCGTGTCCACGCGCGCGGCCGCGGCGGCCGACGGGCCATGCGACGCAGGCTCGATCAGCCTTTGCAGCTCGTCCTCGGCCTGCGCGAGCCAGTACGCGCTTCCGACCTCGGCGAACAGAGCGCAGGCGCGGAACAGGTGGACGCGCCGGGAGCGGGAGTCCGCCGAATGCCGGCCAAGGAGAAGGCAGGTACGGGCCAGTTCGAAGCGCTCGCGGCAGTCCTGGAGCAGGCTCTTCGCCGACTCGAGGTGCGAGCACGCATCCGCGACCCGGCCGCGTGCGAGCGCGATTTCGCCCGCCACGCGATGGGTCGCGGCGTATTCGAAGCGATCGTCGGTCAGGCGCGCCAGCCGGCGCGACCGGCCGCAGGCTTCGTCGGCCTCATCGAGCCGGCCGAGAACACGCAGGGCCTCGGCGCGGCGACGTTCGAGCTCGACCACCAGGTCACCCTCGGGGGCCGTACGCGCCGCGAGCGCGAGCGCCTCCTGGTAACGCGCGAGCGCCCGCTCGGGACGGTCGCGGTCGTAGTCCAGTTCGCCCAGGAACTCGAGGGCCAGCACCTCCTCGCGCCGGGCGCTCAATCGCCGCGCGCGCTCGAGCGCCGCCAGCAGGTGCGACTCGGCGTCCGGAAAGCGGCGCTGCAGCCGCGCGACGTTGCCGAGCCCGATGGCGACCCGCGCGAGCCGCAGGTCCTCGCCGATCCGCAGCAGGACCTGCTCGCACTCACGGTAGGTGTCGGCGGCGCGCTGCCAGTCGCCCATCTTCTGCTGGACGATGCCCAGATTCATGAGCGGATTGGCGGTGTCGGCGAAGTGACCGCTGCGCTCGTAGACCTCGAGCGCCGAGCGGAAGTGCGCGATCGCGCCGTCCCACTCGCAGAGATTCTTGTGGATCAGTCCGAGATTGTTGCGCGCACGCGCGGCGCTCAACTCGTCCCCGAGCCGACGGTAGAGCGCGATGGCCTGCTCCGTGTGGTCGCGGGCGATCGCCAGCTCGCCGGCGCGATACGCCGCGACTCCGAGCCAGGTGAGCGCGTTGGCCGAGAGCGCGAGGTCGGCGATCGAGTCGGCGAGCTTCAATCCGCGTTCCGCGGAAGCCCGCGCATCCTCGATCCGCCCGAGGTCGAGGCACGCCCGGGCACAGAGCAGGTGCAAACGCGAGCAAAGCGCCGGGGAATCGTAGGAAGCCTCGTCGGCCAGCAACTCGCGGCACTGCGCGAGGGCCGCGGGGCTGTCCCCGCGCGCGAGGCGGCAGGCGACGGCCCTGCTTTCGAGGGCCGCTCGGCGCGTGCGCGACAGAGTCCGAGCCGCCGGCAGGGAAAGCAGGCAGTCAATGGTCTCCAGCGCGGGCAGGTAGTGATCCGCCTGGATATAGAGGTCGGCGAGCAACTCGAGATCGGCCAGGCTCGGCTCCGCGCCGGGCGCGGAGCCGACCGCCAGCCGTTCTTCGAGGTGCGCGATATCGTTCCGGTCAACCATCGGCACACCGAACTCCGGACGTACGACGAGTGCCGGGCTGTTCGTGACCCTCGTTCCGCCCGGTTCAGAAGCGGAGGTAGAAGGTCTTGAGCACGCCCAGCGCGATGCGAATCCTCAACTTCCAGGCGGGGGCCAGGCCCGACTCCGCGGCGTCACCCACGCCGGAGGAGCCGATGGTCCCGTAGTACGTGCCGCCTCCCAACTGGAGGTTGGCCTTGCCGGACCCGGACGGAGAATCGGGATCACCCGTTCCCTGCGGGTCTGGAGGGCCGCTGCCATCGCTCGGGTTGTTGCCGATGACGCCGTCGCTGCCCCTGTCGGCAAGTCCGACGGCGGGCACGAGGACAACACCCGCGACGCTCAGCACGATCGCCAGGATGAGGATCCACCACCGATTCGACTTGAATCGACGCATCAAACCAGTCCTCTGTTCCCGATCTGCTTGCTGGAATGCGACCTGCGAAAGAACACCCGAGCCTGCAGAGGGTCGGGACGCGCGGAGTTGGATACGGGGTGAACTCCCACGCGAAACCGACGGCCTGCAATCGCCCGGGTCTGAAAGAAGGCTAGCGCCGGGCAATTGGCGCAGGCAAGCGAAATGTTCGGCGGCCGTCAGGCCTTTCGGGCCGCCGGGTGCTCCGGGGCCCGAAGCTCGGGCCCGGACTACTTCCGCTTCAGCTTCTGGCCCTGGGGCCCGTCCTCGACGAGCGCCCCCAGGCCCGCCAGCCGGTCACGCAGCTCGTCGGACAGCTTCCAGTCCCTGGCTTTCCGGGCCGAGGCCCGGGCCTCGAGCAACTCGAGAATCTCGGCCGACCACTCGGGGCCCGCCGGCTCCTTCCAGAAGAGCCCGAGGATTCCGCCCAGCTCGCGGAGCTTTCGGGCCGCCTGGATCGCGTCCGACCCCACCCCTTCGTCGAGGGCGCGGTTGACGGCCCGGGCGAGGTCGAACAGGTGTCCGAGCGCCTGGGCGGTGTTGAAATCGTCCTCCATGGCGGCATGGAACAGCCGTTCGGCTTCCGCGACCGCCTGCCCGAGTTCCCCGCCGGGAGCCGGACCCTCCGCGACCCGCCAGGCGCCCGCCCGCTCGAGCGGCGTGCGCAGGCGCTGGTAGGCCACGGCCGCCTCGGCGAGTCGCTCGAGGCTGAACTCGATCGGGCTCCGGTAGTGGGTCGAGAGCAGGTAGAAGCGCGTGACCTCGGGATCCGACCGGGAGGCGATGTCCTCGATGAAGAAGAAGTTGCCCTCGCTCTTCGACATCTTGGCGCCCGACAGGTTCACCAGGCCGTTCTCGGTCCAGAAGTTGGCCATGGGCTTGCCCGTGCACGCCTCGCTCTGGGCGATTTCGTTCTCGTGGTGCGGAAAGATCAGGTCCTGCCCGCCGCCGTGCAGGTCAATGGTTTCGCCGAGGTGCTTGCGGACCATCGCCGAGCACTCGATGTGCCACCCGGGCCTGCCGGGCCCCCACGGGCTTTCCCATGCGGGCTCGCCGGGTTTGGCGCCCTTCCAGAGCGCGAAGTCCAGCGGGTCGCGCTTCGCCTCGCCCGGCTCGATGCGATAGCCCTCGCGAAGGTCGTCCACCCGGCGGCCCGAGAGCTTGCCGTAGTCGGACTTGCGGCGGACGTCGAAGTAGACGTCCCCTCCGGCGGCGTAGGCGTAGCCTTTCTCGATCAGCGTCGCGATCATCGCCTGCATCTCGCCGATGTGCTGCGTCGCGCGCGGATAGACGGTCGCCCGCTTGATGTTGTGCAGGTCGGCGTACTTGAGGTAGGCCTCGATGTTGCGCTCGCTCACGACCGCGTACTCGAGGCCTTCGGCGTTCGCCTTCTCGATGATCTTGTCGTCCACGTCGGTGAAGTTGTAGGCGTAGTCCACCTCGTAACCGAGGTGCTCGAAGTACCGGCGCATGATTTCGGCCGAGAGCGAGGCGCGAATGTGCCCGACGTGCGGCTTGTTCTGCACCGTCATGCCGCAGACGTACATGCGCACCCGCCCCGGCGTCACCGGGACGAACTCGCGCTTGTCGCGTTTCAGCGTGTCGTAGACGCGAAGCGGCACCGCGATTCTCCTTGGGCTGGGGGAATCATCCCTGGCCAACGGGCGCGGGCCCGGCGGAGGGAAGTTGCGCGGCCAGTTTGAGCTGGGGGTCGCCCGCCGCGCGCAGGCCCGCTTCGTGCAGCCGGGCGAGGGCGATGCGCCGGCCTTCGCGCGCGACGGTCGCCGCCGCGGCTCCGGGCAGCGCCCGTCCGGCGAGGCGCACGAAGGCGCCGTCCACGCCGAGCCGCTCGATGCCCACGACCTTCACCGGCTCGAGCAGGTGCGGCGCGAGCGTCGGGTCGGCGTTCAACTCGTCGGCGATGGCCGTGGCCACCTCGAGCACCCGCCCCAGGTCCTGGTTGACCGCGAGCGGCAGGTCCACGAGCGCCAGGTGCCAGCCCCGGCTGCTGTTCACGACGATCTTCATCTCGCCGTTCGGCACGAACAGCAACCGGCCCTGCCAGTCCCGCAGCCGCGTCGAGCGCAGCGTCACGGCTTCGACGGTGGCGGCCTGGCCGTTCACCTCGACCGTGTCGCCGACCGAGTACTGGTCGTCCACCAGGATGAACACTCCGGCGATGACATCCCTCACCATGGTCTGCGCGCCGAACGCGAGCGCGGCGCCGAGAACGCTGGCGCCGACGAGCAGCGGCCGCAGGTCCCAGCCCAGCACTTCGAGCAGGTGGAAGAACACGCCCAGCCCGACGATCGTGGTGACGAGGTGGCGTCCCGACTGCGCCAGCGTGTGCGCGCGCTGCACGGCGTGGTCGTTGCCGTGCGTCGAGCGCAGGATCCAGCGCTCGCTCCGGCGCACGATCAGGAAGCCGAGCCGCTGCAGCAGCCAGCCCG
The DNA here is from genome assembly GCA_020847735.1 of Candidatus Eisenbacteria bacterium. Lineage (NCBI taxonomy): Bacteria > Candidatus Eiseniibacteriota > Candidatus Eiseniibacteriota bacterium. The sequence goes on along the minus strand of JADLBL010000011.1, from coordinate 96,537 downwards.
CCGCCAGCGTGACCGCGACCGCCACGATGACGCGCACGACGAGGCTCGTCTCGGCCGGCAGCCAGGAAGTGGTCAGATCTCGAAGCATGGGTTCCGAAATGGACGCGCGGGCCGCGCGGGAACGGCGATCCCGAGCGGCCCGCGCCGGCTCAGCAGAGGCCTTCGACCGTCTTTCGGTCGAGGCGCTTCACGATCGCCACCAGCAACCGGACCGTCATGTCGAAGTCGCGGCGGTCAATGATGCTGTTGTGGCTGTGGATGTAGCGTGCGGCGATGCCCATGGCGAGGCTGGGTACGCCCTCGCCCGAAAGGTGGAAACGTCCCGCGTCGGTGCCGCCGCGCTCGACGCTCTCGAACTGCAACGGAATGCGCAGCTTCGCGGCGGTCTCGATGACCAGGTCGCGCAGCTTGCGGTTCGGGATCACCGACGCGTCGTAGATCACGACCAGCGGGCCGCCGCCGAGCTTCTCGTCGCCTTCGGTGCCCGGCGTGTCGTGCGCGATGCCGGAGTCGAGCGCGATGGCCACGTCCGGCTTCACCTTGAACGCGGAGGTCTGCGCCCCGCGCAACCCGACCTCCTCCTGCACCGTGGCGACCGCGAACAGGGTGTTCGGGTGCTTCTGGCCCTTGAGCGCCAGCGCCACTTCGGCGGCGAGCGCGCAGCCGAGCCGGTTGTCCCACGCCTTGGCGAGCAGCAGGTTCGGGTTCGCCATCACCTGGAACGACGAGTCGGGCAGGATCGGGTCCCCGGGCCGGATGTCGAGCTTCTTCTTCACGTCCCAGTCGCCGGTCGCGCCGACGTCAATGAACATGTCCTTCAGCTCCAGCACCTTCTTGCGATCCTCGTCGCGCAGCTCGTGCGGCGGCTTGCAGCCGACGACGCCCAGCACCGGGCCCTTGCGCGTCTGGATCACCAGTCGCTGGCCCAGCACCACGTGGCCCCACCAGCCGCCGAGCCCGAGAAAGCGGACGTAGCCTTCCTTGGTCACCGACTTGACGAGGAAGCCGACTTCGTCGAGGTGGCCGCCCAGCATCACCCGCGGACCCTTCGGGTCGCCGACCTTCTCGCAGATGAAACTGCCGAGCCGGTCCTTCGAGATCGCGCCCACGCCCTTCAGCGCCCGGCTCATGACCTCGAAGACGTCGCCTTCGAATCCCGGCGCGCCGTTCGCTTCGACCAGGTCCTTCAGGAACTGCTGGGTGCGGTCCATTCGATTCCCCGTGGGTGGAACGGTCAGCCTCGCTGTTCGACGTGCCGGGCGCGTGCGTCGGCGAGCGCCAGGTCGAGAACGCGGGCCACCAGTTGATCGTAGGACATGCCCTTCGCCGCCGCGGCCATCGGCACGAGGCTGGTCGGGGTCATGCCCGGGAGCGTGTTCACCTCGAGCACGTAGGGTTCGTCGTCTTCGGTGAGCCGGATGTCCACGCGCGAGACGCCGCTGCAGTCGAGCGACTGCGCCGCTTCGAGCCCGAGCTCGCGGACGTGCCGGGCCAGTTCGATGGACAACTTCGCGGGGCAGGTGTAGACGCTCGCGCCCCGGGTGTACTTGGCCGCGTAGTCGTAGAAGCCGCTGTGCGGCTCGATCTCGACCACCGGGTAGGCCATCTCGCCGATGATCGTCACGGTCAGCTCGCGGCCCTCGATGTACTGCTCGACCAGGACTTGGGTGTCGTACTCGGCGGCCTTCTGGATCGCGGGCTGCAGCTCGGACGGGTGCCGCACGATCGTCAGGCCGTAGGTCGAGCCTTCGCTGTTCGGCTTGACAACCAGCGGGTAGCCGCCGAGCAGCTTGACGTCGAGCGCCCGGCCCGAGACACCGGCTTCGATGAGCATCCAGTGCGGAGTCGGGATCGCCTCGCGCTCGAAGACGCGCTTGGACATCGCCTTGTCCATCGCGATGGCGCTCGCCAGCACGCCCGAGCCCGTGTAGACCTTGTCGGCCAGCTCGAGCGCGGCCTGCACGGTGCCGTCCTCACCGTACCGCCCGTGCAGCGCGAGGTAGACGACGTCGGCATCGCGCACCGGCCCCGTCTGCAGCGCGTCGAGCATCGCCGCCCGTGGCAGCGAGCGGACGGCGTCGAGCGTGCGGGCCGCTTCCTCCTCCTGTCCGGCCGGCAGCACGGCGCCGTCGGCGGCGTCCACCGACGTGACCTCGTGCCCGAGGTTGCGCAGCGCCTGCGCGCAGCCGCGCCCGGTGCGCAGCGAGATCTCCCGCTCGGACGACCTTCCGCCCATCAGGACGGCGATTCTCATGGCTTCCTCCGAAGCGTCACGCGGGACCTTCCGCGCGACGGGCCGCGTCGTGCAGCCTCTCGATGCAGCGATCCTTGCCCAGCAACTCGGCGAGCAGCGGCAGCTCGGGGCCGTGCGTCCGGCCCGAAAGCGCGGCGCGCACCGGCATGAAGAGGTCACGGCCCTTGCGCCCCTGCCGCTTCCCGGACACTTGGACGGCGGATTTAAAGGCTTCCCCGCTCCATTCGGCAAGTCCGGCGGCCTCCCGCGCGAGGTCACCACAGAGTGCCGGCGCGCCCGGCGCGGCCAGGGCGGCTTCGGCCTCGGCCTCGAAGCGCAGGGCTCCCCCCGTCAGGACCTCGAGCTCGCCCGGCAGGTCCGCCAGGGTCGAAACGTTGCCCCGCACCCCCTCGAGCAGCCTTTCCACCGTGACCGCCGGCAGATCCGCCGTCAGCCGGCCGGCCGCCGCGCGCCAGTCGGCGTCCGGCTCCGTTCCCGGTCCGGGCCCCGCGGCGAGCCAGGCCGCGAGCTGCGCGCCGCTCGCGTGATGCAGGAAATGGCGGTTCACCCACGCCAGCTTGGCGGCGTCGAACACCGAGCCACTCTGGCCGAGCCGTTCGAGCGTGAAGGCGGCCAGCAGCTCCTCGCGCGACAGGATCTCGCGGTCGTCGCCCGGGTGAAAGCCGAGCAGGGCGAGATAGCTGAGCAGCGCCTCCGGCACGTAGCCCGCGCGCCGCCAGTCGCCGACGGCGACCGCCGCTTCGCCCGCGCGCTTGCTCATCTTGGTGCGGTCCCGGTTCAGGATGAGGGCGAGGTGCGCGAAGCGCGGCGGCGTCCCGCCGAGCGCCTCGTAGAGCATGAGCTGTCGCGGGGTGTTCGCCAGGTGCTCCTCGGCGCGCAGCACGTGGCTGATGCGCATGGCCGCGTCGTCCACCACGCAGGCGAAGTTGTAGGTCGGAAGCCCGCTCGAGCGGAGCAGCACGAAGTCGCCCACCATGCCGGCCGGGAACGTGACCGTGCCGCGCACCGCGTCCTCGAGCGTCCAGTCGCGATCCGGAACCCGGAAGCGCACGCTGGCCGGCTCGCCGGCCGCGGCGCGGCTCGCCGACTCGCCGGCCGCGAGCGAGCGGCAGCGCCCGTCGTAGTGCGGCGGCCGCCCGGCGGCGAGCGCCTCGTTGCGTCGCCGTTCCAGGTCCTCGTCGGTGCAGAAGCAGCGGTAGGCCCGCCTGGACGCCAGCAGCCGGTCGGCCTGCTCACGGTAAAGCGCCAGCCGCTCGCTCTGGCGGTACGGGCCGTACGGGCCGCCCCCGTCGGGCCCTTCGTCCCACGCCAGTCCCAGCCAGCGCAGGTCGTCGAGCACGCCGCGCTCGCTCTCGCCGCTCGAGCGTTCGGCGTCGGTGTCCTCGACGCGGATCACGAACCGGCCGCCGTGCTGGCGGGCGAACAGCCAGTTGAAGTACGCGGTGCGCGCCCCTCCGACGTGCAGCCAGCCGGTGGGGCTCGGCGCGAAGCGCACGCGAACGGCGGTCGGCATGGGTTCGGCGCTCACGTTGTTCCGTCTCGGTCCCGGGTGTGGAATCGAAGTCAGCGGGGCCGGCGCGCGGCGCGCCGGCGGCCGGGCATCATTGCAGGGGCGAAGCGTCCGGGCAACGCGGCCGGAGCCTCCCCGCGATCAGCGCTCGACGAGCGCCACCGCCATGGCCGCGAGCCCCTCGCCGCGGCCGAGGGCGCCGAGCTGCTCGTGGGTCGTGGCCTTGACCGAGACGAGATCGGCGGCGATGCCCAGCGCCCGCGCCACGTTCGCGCACATCACCGCGCGGTGCGGCGCGATCTTCGGGGCCTCGGCGACCACCATCGCATCCACGTTCACGATCCGCGCGCCGGCGCCGGCGAGCAGCGCGCGGATGCGCTCGAGCAGATCGAGGCTCGAGGCGTCCTTCCATTTCGGGTCGCCGGGCGGAAAGTGCGTTCCCAGGTCGCCGAGCCCGGCGGCGCCGAGCAGCGCGTCGCCGATCGCGTGCAGGAGCACGTCGGCGTCGCTGTGCCCCTCGAGCCCCCACTCGGACTCGAGACGCACCCCGCCCAGCACCAGCGCCCGCCCGCGGGCGACGCGGTGCACGTCGTAGCCGAAACCCACACGCGCCGTCATCGTCCCGCCTCCTCGTGCGCCGTGCCGCGCCCCGCGAGCCAGCGCTCGGCGAGCGCCAGATCCCCGGGGGTCGTGACCTTGAAGTTGAGCGCATCGCCCGCCGCGACGCGCACCGGGTGCCCGAGCGCTTCGACCAGCGCCGCGTCGTCGGTCGCCGCCGACGTCGCCGCGGCGTGCGCCGCCGCCAGCCAGTCGCGGCGAAAGACCTGCGGCGTCTGCGCGCACCACAGCCCCGCGCGGGCGGGCGTCCCGTGAATCACGCCGTCGTCCACGCGTTTGAGCGTGTCGGCGAGCGGCACCGCGGCGATCGCCGCGCCGTGCTGGCGGGCCGCCTCGATCGTGCGGGCGACCACCGCTTCGCTCACGAGCGCGCGCGCCGAGTCGTGAACGGCGACGAGATCGCAGTCCGCGGGCAGCGCGGCGAGACCGCGCGCCACCGAATGCTGGCGCTCCTCGCCGCCTTCGACCCACGCGACCACCTTGGGTGCCGCGAGCCCGGAAGCCGAAAGCAGATCGCGCAGCGTGCGCACCGGGCCCACGACGACGATCGCCTCCACGCCCGCGCAGCGGCCGAGCGTTTCCAGGCTCCAGGTGAACAGCGGCCGGCCGGCGAGCGGCACCGCGGCCTTGGCCACGCCGGCCGCGAGCCGTTCGCCGCGACCCGCGCAGAGCAGGAGGGCGACGACGCTCACGTCACGTCCGCCACGCGCCCGCCGGCCATCCGCCGCAGCTCGTCGGGCGTCAGCGGGAAGAGCGAGTTCGGATGTCCGGCCGCGGCCCACAGCGCCTCGTGCGCCAGCAGGCGCTCGTCCATGACGACTTCGAGCGCCTGCGCGTGACCGAGCGGCGGGATGCCGCCGATCGCGAAGCCGGTGACCGCGCGCACGAACCTCGGGTCGCCCATCTCGACCCCGCCGCCCAGGAGCGTCGCGAGCTTGGCGACGTCCACGCGGCTGGCGCCGCTGGCGAGCACGAGCACGCCTCCGCCTTCGCCCGCGTGGCCCGTCCGCCTGAAGACGAGGCTCTTGACGATCTGACCGACCTCGCAGCCGACGGCGTCCGCCGCGGCCTGCGCGGTTCGGACGGGCTCGCGCAGCTCGATCACGCGGTTGCCGAAGCCGCCGGCCACGAGCGCGTCCTGCACGCGCCGCGCCGCCTCGCTGAGCGCACCGCCCGGAGCCGGCGCGTTCACGAGCGACCTTCCGGCCCGGCGCCCGCGGCGCGCTCCGCTTCGGCGGCGCGCGGTGGCGCGACGCGTTCTCCGAGCATCGCCTCGAAGGCCTCGCGCACCGTGCCGAGCGGCACGAGCTGCAGGCCGCTGCCCTCGGCGTCGGCCGCCTGCGCCTTCGGAAAGCCGGCGCGCACGAAGCCGAGCTGCGCCGCCTCGCGCAGGCGCGCGTCGAGCCGCGCGACGCGCCGCAGCTCGCCCGAGAGGCTCACCTCGCCCAGCGCCAGCGTGCGGTCCAGCAGCGGCCGGCTGCGATAGCTCGACGCGATCGCCAGCGCGACGCCCAGGTCGGTGCCCGGGTCGTCGAGCTTGAGGCCGCCCGTCACCGTCACGAACACGTCGTGCCGCCCGAGCCGCAGGCCGACGCGGCGCTCGAGCACCGCGAGCAGCACCGCGAGCCGGCGCGGGTCGAAGCCGCTCGTCACCCGCTGCGGCGTGCCGTAGAACGACGTCGAGACCAGCGCCTGCACCTCGACGAGCAGCGGCCTCGAACCCTCGAGGCTCGCGACCACGGCCGTGCCCGGCTCGGCGCGCGCGCCGTCGGACAGGAACGCCTGGCTCGGATTCGCGACCTCGCGCAGGCCGGACTCGAGCATTTCGAAGACGCCCAGTTCGTTCGTCGAGCCGAAGCGGTTCTTCGCCGCGCGCAGCACGCGGTAGTGCTGGTAGCGCTCGCCCTCCAGGTAGAGCACCGCGTCCACCATGTGCTCGAGCACGCGCGGCCCCGCGACCGCGCCGTCCTTGGTCACGTGCCCGACCAGGAAGACCGGCGTGCGCGAGCCCTTCGCGAAGTGCAGCATCGCCAGGCCGCATTCCCGCACCTGCGTCACCGTGCCCGGCCCGCCTTCGAGGTCGGCGCGCGAGAGCGTCTGGATGGAATCCACCACCATCGCCTCGGGCAGCACGGAGGCCGCCGCCTCGAGCACCGCTTCGAGGTCGGTCTCGCACAGCAGGAGCAGCGATTCGGGCAGCTCGCCGAGGCGGGCCGCGCGCAGGCGGATCTGCTGCTCGCTCTCCTCGCCCGTCACGTACAGGACGCGCCGGCCCTCGCGCGCGAGCGCCATGGCGAGTTGCAGCATCAGCGTGCTCTTGCCGATCCCGGGATCGCCGCCGACCAGCACGAGCGAGCCCGGCACGAGGCCTCCGCCCAGCACGCGGTCCAGCTCGCGAAGCCCGGTGCGCGCGCGCTCGGCCGACTCGACCTCGACCTGCGCGAGCGGCCGCGCGCCCCGCGAGCGGCCTTCGCCGGCGGGCACCCAGCGCGCCGCCCCGCGCGGGACGGCCGCGCTCCTGGGCGCGCCGGCGACGGGCGCCTCGGCGGCCGTGTTCCACTCACCGCACTGCGGGCAGTGCCCGAACCAGCGCGGCTGCTCGTTGCCGCAGGCCGTGCAGTAGAAGTTCGTCTTCGGAGACTTCGCAGGTTTCACGGCGCGCGTCATGGTCGTCACTCCCGCCGGGGGCGGTCCGAACTCGCACGGCACACCCGGCCGGGCCGGGCTAGAAGATGCTGAGGTTCACGTACTTCCTGGGGTTCTTCTTCATGTCCTCGATGAGCTCGCGCAGCGACTGCACGGTCGCGCGCGTGTCGTCGTAGAGCTTGCGATCGTTGAGCAGCAGCGCCGCCGTGCCGTCGCCGCCGTTCGCCTTGTCCGCCACCTGCTTCGTCACCGCCAGCACCGAATCCAGGCGCGTCGTGAGCCGTTCGAAGTTGCGGGTGCCGCGCTCCAGCGACGCGATCGTCTCGCGCAGATGCGCCTCCTGGTCCGTGGTCAGCGCCTTCGCGGTTCTCGAGACGTCGCGCGCGTTGCGCAGCGTTTCGTTGACGATCGCGCGGTTCTCGCGCGTCGCCTTGAGCAGCTCGTCCGAAGTCTGACGCAGGTTCGCGATCGTCCGGTCCACCTCGCCGTTGCGATCCAGGCGCGTCGCGAGGCGGTCGAGCGCCACGATCACGCGGTTCATCGCGTCGAAGGACGGCCCCGCACTGGCCATGAACTCGCCCAGCCCCGGTTCGAAGACGCCGGGAATGGTGTCGCGGGCCGTGTAGCGCTCGCCGGTCGGATGCAGGTCCACGGCAATCACCTTTTCGCCCATCAGCCCGACGTTGCGAATGGAGACGCGGCTGTCGTGCGTGAGCTCCAGATCCTTGTCGAGCGCCAGGTGCACGACCACGTGGTCGCCGGCCAGATCAATGGACGAAACCGACCCCTTGCGGATGCCGTTCACCTGCACTTCGTCGCTCGGGCCCAGCCCGCCCGTCTGCGGGAAGCTCACGGTCCACAGGCGCACCTGCCGCCCGATCTTGAACTCGCGCAGCCAGGTCACGCCCCAGATGAGCACGACCAGCGCGACGACGACGGTCACGCCGACCTGGATCTCGGTGGTTCTCTTCACGCGCCTCCCCCCGCCGTCACAGCGACTCCTCGAGCCCCTCGCTCGAACCCTCGATGAACCTGTGCACGAATGGATCGTCCGAGGATCGCAGCTCCTCGGGCGTGCCGGCGAACACCACGTGTCCGTCGTTCAGCATCGCCATCCGGTCGCCCACATGGTAGGCGCTCCGCAGGTCGTGCGTCACGACGACGCTGGTGACCCCGATTCGCTTCTGCAGCGAGCGGATGAGCCGGTTGATGACGTCCGACATGATCGGGTCGAGCCCGGTCGTCGGCTCGTCGTACAGAATGTACGCCGGGTCCATGGCCAGCGCGCGCGCCAGCCCCACGCGCTTGCGCATGCCGCCCGAGAGCGAGGCGGGCTTCATCGCTTCGACCCCCTGCAGGCCGACCCATTCGAGCCGCTCGGCGACCCGGCGCCGCACCTCGCCGTCGCCGAGGCGGGTGTGCTCGCGCAGCGGCAGTCCGACGTTCTCGCCGACGGTCAGCGAATCGAACAGCGCCGCGCCCTGGAAGAGCATGCCGAACCGCTTGCGCACCCGGTTGAGCTCGGCCTCGCCCAGCCCGACGATGGACTCGCCGTCCACCTCGATGTCGCCGGCGTCCGGCTGCATCAGCCCGATGATGTGCTTGAGCAGGACGCTCTTTCCGGTGCCGCTGCGGCCCATGATCACGACCGTCTGCCCGTCGGGGATGTCGAGGTCCACGCGGGTCAGCACCTGCCGGGTGCCCAGACGCTTCGCCAGGCCGCGAATACGAATCATGACGCGAAGACGAACCGGAAGAGGACGGTCGCGAGCACGTAGTCGCTGATCAGCACGAGCACGCAGGTGGCCACCACGGCGCGCGTCGTGGCCTGGCCGACGCCCTCGGCGCCGCCCTCGGTGCGAAAGCCGTAGTAGCAGCCCATCCAGCCGATGATCGCGCCGAAGCAGACGGACTTCACCATGCCCGACCACAGGTCCTTCATGTGGAAGAACTGCTTGAGGCCGAGGATGTACGTGTGCGAGCTGACGCCGAGGCTCATGACCGAGACGAGGTAGCCGCCGAAGATCGCGATCGCGTCCGACAGCACGACCAGCACCGGCACCATGACGACCGCCGCCACCACCCGCGGCACGACGAGGTAGCGCATCGGGTTGATCGCCATCGCCTCGAGCGCGTCGATCTGCTCGGTCACGCGCATCGTTCCCAGTTCCGCGGCGATGGAGGCGCCGACGCGGCCGCCGACGATGAGCGCCGTCAGCACGGGGCCGAGTTCGATGATCACCGAGCGCAGGATGACCGAGCCGATGTACTTGAGCGGCACGACGGTCGAGAACTGATAGGCCGCCTGCACCGCCGCCACCGCGCCGGTGAAGAGCGAGACCACGACGACGAGCAGCAGCGACTGCACTCCAATGGCGTGCATTTCGTCCACCAGCAGCCGCGGCGCCCGCAGGCCGCGCGGCAGGGCGCGGAACGTGTCCCCGACGAACAGCGCCAGCCGGCCGACCTGAGCGAACCGGTCACCGATGCGCCGCCAGAGGAAGAAATGCCCGCGGCTCGCCAGGCCCCTCATCGGCTCAGTATCCCGGCTCCGTCTCGCCCGACATCACGGGGCTGTACGGCACGAACTTGGTGCACTGGCGAATGAAGGTCAGGTCCACGTCGTCGGTCGGACCATTGCGCTGCTTGGCGATGATGAGCTGTGCCTTGCCGGGCTCGGCCGTGTCCGGCTTGTACACGACCTCGCGATACACGAACAGCACGACATCGGCGTCCTGCTCCAGCGATCCCGACTCGCGCAGATCCGAAAGCTGCGGGCGTCCGTGGCCGCCGCGCGTCTCGACCGCGCGGGAGAGCTGCGAGAGAGCGATGATCGGAACGTTCAGCTCCTTCGCGAGCGCCTTGAGCCCGCGGCTGATCTGCGCGATCTCCTGGACGCGATTCTCGACCGGGGAACTCGGGCGCATGAGTTGAAGGTAGTCCACGACCACCAGGCCGAGCTTGTTCTCGGCCTTGAGGCGGCGACACTTCGCGCGCACCTCGAGCACCGACAGCGCCGGCGAGTCGTCGATGTTGATCGGCGCCTTCTTCAGGATTCCCGCCCCGGCGGTGAGTCTCGGCCAGTCCTCGGGCTGCAGGGATCCGGTGCGCAACCGCGACAGCGACAGTTCGCCCTGCGAGCACAGCAGCCTCAGCGCCAGCTGTTCCTTGCTCATTTCGAGCGAGAACACCGCCACCGGCACGCCGAAGCGGACCGCGGCGTTCTCGGCCATGTTCATGGCGGCCGCCGTCTTTCCCATCGAAGGTCTGCCGGCGAGGATGATCAGGTCGCCGGGCTGCCAGCCGCTCGTGAGCTTGTCGAGATCGTCCCAGCCGCTCGAAACGCCCGTGACCTGCGACTTGCGCTTGAAGAGAGCCTCGATCTGCGTCATCGAGGGCATCATCAGGTCGCCGATGCTGGTGAAGCCCTGGCGAATGCGCTGGTCCGTGATCTCGAAGATGCGGGCCTCGGCCTGATCGAGCAGCGACGCGGTCTCGTCCTGCCCCGAGTAGCACTGCTGCTGGATCTCACCGGTCGCGCGGATCAGCCTGCGCAGGATCGCCTTCTCGTGCACGATCCGGATGTGGTGTTCGATGTTCGCCGTGGTGGTCGCGTACTCCATGACCTGCGCCAGCGCCGCCGCACCGCCCGCGGCTTCGAAATCGCCGCGCTTGCGCAGTTCCTCCGCGACCGTGATGAGGTCGGCGGCTTCCTGGCGTTCGTAGAGCGCGATCAGGGCGGCGAAGATCTTCGCGTGCGAGGTCCGGTAGAACGCGCTCGAGTCGATGTTCTCGACCGCCCTGCCGATGGCGCCGGGGTCGAGCATCATGGCCGCGAGGATGGAGCGTTCGGCTTCGAGCGCCTGCGGAGGCGTCAGCCCCGGCGGGCCCGCGCCGGCATTGCCCGGCGTGTTGTCGGTCATGGCGATTCCCTTCCCGGACGCCTGCCACGGCGCCCGCATGCCGGGTGCGCCCGGACGATGCGCAACTCGCTCGAGCTGGAGCGATGAGGTTCCTTCAGTCGGTCAGATATTCCTGCGCGAGCCGCTGCAGGTCCTTCCAGGCCTCCGCCTTGGGTCCGTCGGGGCGGGGGTTCCGCAGCAGGTAGGCGGGATGATACGTCACGATGAGCTTGGCGCCGCGCCAGCGGTACGTGCGGCCGCGCATGCTGCCGACCGAGCCCTTGATGCCGCACAGCAGCTCGGCCGCGAACTTGCCGAGGCAGCAGATGATGCGCGGCCGCAGCGCCTCGAGCTGGCGAATCACGTACGGCGAGCAGGCCTCGATCTCACCGGGCAGCGGGTTGCGGTTCTCGGGCGGCCGGCACTTGAGCACGTTGCAGATGTACACCGTCGTGCGGTCGAGTTTCACGCCCGGGATCAGCCGGCGCTCGTCCATCGCCGCGATCATCCGCGTGAGCAGCTGACCGGCCCGGCCGACGAACGGTTCGCCCTGCTCGTCCTCGTCGGCGCCCGGCGCCTCGCCCACGAACACGATGCCGCTGCCCGCCGAGCCCACGCCGGGAACGGCCTGGATGCGCGTGCGGCACAGGCCGCATTTTTCGCATGCGCGCGCCTCGTTCGCGATCGTGCCGAGGACCGGAAGCGATTCCGCGAGGACCGCGGCGCGGCCCTCGCCGAGCGCCGACGGGTTCAGGTCGTCGGCGAAGGATGGCAGGGCGGCAGCGGCGGGTGTGCCTGTCGCGGCGGGACCGGGCTCCGGGCGTGTCACGGGCGCGATCGGCTCCGGCGGATCGAGCGTGAATGCCGGCGTGTCGGCCGCCGCGGTCCTCGCGGGTGGGGGCGATTCGAACGCGGTCGAGCCGGCGACGGCCTGGGCAGGCACCGGCGCGACCTCGGCGGCTCGACCGGTCTCCAACACCGACCGCTCCCCCGCACCCCTCGCACGCGCGCGGACGACGCCGGCCGCGAGAAGCTCCCCGCCGCCGCGTGCGCGCTCGCGCTCGAGCAGCCGGCGCGCCGCGCGGGCGATGCCGGCGGCTTCCTCGTGCGGCCGGCGCCCGCTCATCGCTTCGCCTTTCGGACGGCGCGCCGCGGCGCGGCCGCGGCGGTCGGTGAGGGCTTCGCGGCGGAACGCGTCTTCTTCGTCGAGACCGGGCCCGCCGCGCGCAGCGCCTCGACCCGGTCGAGCAGCGCCTCGGCGAGTTCGCGCTTGGACGACTTCGGCAGCGCCGTCGCCCCACGCGCGTCCACCAGCGTCGCGCGGTTCGTGTCCCCGCCGAGCCCGTCGGCCGGGGAGTTCAGCACGATCAGGTCCACTCCCTTGGCCCTCAGCTTGGCGCGCGCGTTCGCGACGCCGTCGTTGGTCTCGAGCGCGAAGCCGACGAACACCTGTCCCGCGCGTCGCGCGCCCGCGAGCGTCGCCAGGATGTCGGCGTTCGGCGCCAGCTCGATCGTCAGCGGGCCCGGGCCGCGCTTGAGCTTCCTCGCCGACGGCCGGGCGGGCCGATAGTCGGCGACCGCGGCCGCCATCAGCACGACGTCGGCGCCCTCCGAGGCCGCGCGCATCGCGCGCAGCATCTGCTCGGCGGTCGTCACCGGCACCAGCGTCACGCCGTAGGGCGCATCCACGCTCACCGGCCCCGCGACCACCGTCACGTCCGCGCCGCGGTCGCGGGCGGCCTCGGCGAGCGCGAAGCCCATTCGCCCGCTCGAGCGGTTGGTCAGCACGCGCACCGGATCGAGCGGCTCCTCCGTGCGCCCCGCGCCGACCAGCACGCGCACGCCCTTGAGGCTCGCGGAACGCGTCACCGAGGCTTCGACCGCGGCCACGATGTCGGCGTCTTCGGCCAGCCTGCCGGGCCCGGCGAGGCCGGAGGCGAGAGGGCCCGAGGCCGGCCCGACGATGCGGGCCCCGCGCGCGCGCAGGGCGCGGACATTGGCCTGCGTCGCGGCCGCACGCCACATCTGCAGGTCCATCGCGGGCGCGAGCACGAGCGGCGCGGGGCAGGCGAGCGCGACGGTGGTGAGCGCGTCGGGCGCGACGCCGTGCACGAGGCGCGCGAGGAGGTCGGCGGTGGCCGGTGCGATCACGAGGCAGTCCGCCACTTCGGCCACGTCCACGTGCTCGATTCTGCCCCCGACCCTGGCTCGCGACTCCAGCGGCAGATCGAAGCGGGGCTGCTGGTCACCCCACAGCCCGGTCACCACCGGGTTGCCCGACAACGCCTGCAGGGTCAGCGGCGTCACGAACTCGCACGCCCCGGGCGTCATCACCACGATCACGGTCGCGCCGCGCTCGCGCAGCCGGCGCACCAGCTCGCACGCCTTGTAGGCCGCGATGCCTCCGGAGATGCCGACGACGACGACGCGATCCCGGAGCACGGCGCTACTCGGCGGGCAGCTCGAGCGGCTGCTCGGCCGCCATGATGACCGAGAGGTCCTCGTAGTAGAACGGCACCTCGTCGCGGATCACGCGCCCGAGCGCGACGGCGGTGACCTTGCCGGGCAGCGTCTCGCCGCTGCGGCGGATCCAGTCGTTCAGGCGGCGCGCCTCCCGGGCGGCGACGATGGCCAGCTCGTACTTGCTCTTGCCCGGCGGCGGAACGAGTGACGAAAGCTTCATGGGTTTCTCCCTGCTGCCAGCGGCGGGTGGAACGGGACGCGGAGCGCGCTCACCCGCCGGGGCGCGCGCCGCGAAGCTTCAGGTGCGTCGCGACAACCGTCGCACGCGGGTGCGCTCGGCGTCGAGAATGGCGATCAGTTGCGTGACGGCGCGCTCGCGGTCGTCATTGACCACCAGGTAGTCGTAGTGGACGTACTGCGCGAGCTCGCCCGGGGCGTTGCCCATGCGGTGCTCGATCACGGTGGCCGGTTCGGTGCCGCGGCCCGCGAGTCGCTCGCGCAGCGCCTCGAGCGACGGCGGCGCGACGAACACGCTCACCGCGTCGGGGCGCTTCGCGCGCACGCTGGCGCCGCCCTGCACGTCAATGTCGAGCACCACGACACGGCCGGCGCGGACCTGCGCGTCCACGTCCTGCAGCGGCGTGCCGTAGAGGTCGGCGTGGACGTGCGCCCATTCCAGGAAGTAGCCCTGCTCGACCTGTTTTTCGAACTGCTCGCGCGAGACGAACCGGTAGTGCACGCCGTCGAGCTCTCCGTCGCGCTTCGGCCGCGTCGTGGACGAGACCGCGAACACGCACTCGGGGCGCGCCTGCAGCAGCCGCTCGACCAGCGTGCCCTTGCCCGCGCCCGAGGGACCCGTCACCACGAGCAGGAAGCCGCCCGGCACGAGGCCGAACGGCATGGCCGGCGAGGTCGGTTGCGCGGCGGCGGTCACCGTCACTCCACGTTCTGCACCTGCTCGCGCAGGCGCTCCGTTTCTTCCTTGATGACGATCACCGCGTGCGCGATCTCGACGTCGTTGGCCTTCGAGCCGATCGTGTTCGCTTCGCGGTTCATTTCCTGCAGCAGGAAGTTGAGCTTGCGACCGGCCAGTTCGGGACCCTCGATCAGGGAGCGGAACTGGTCGAGGTGCGCCGCGAGCCGCACGCACTCCTCGGTGCAATCGAGCCGGTCGGCGAGCATCGCGACTTCCTGCGCGATCCGGATCGGGTCCAGCTCGACGTCGTCGAGCAGGGGCTTGATGCGCGAGATCATCCGCTCCTTGGCCTCGAGGGGCCGCAGCGGCGCGCGCGCGGCCACCTTCTCGAGCTCGGTGCGGATGATCGTGAGCCGCTTCTCGAGGTCGGCCGCGAGCGCCGAGCCCTCGCGCGCCTTCATCCCGTTCATGCTGTCGCAGACCTTCTCGACCAGCGCCTTGACCAGCGTCCAGGTTTCCTCGTCCGAAAACGTCGAGTGCTCCCAGGTGAACAGATCCGGCAGCGTCGAGATCGTGTTGAGGTCGATCTCGCCCCCGAGGTTGTAGCGGTCGCGAAGCTGCTTCATGAGCCCGACGTAGCGGTCGGCGACGCCCTCGTTGAGCTTGAGCACCTCACCCTGCTCGCCCGCGCCCGCCCAGGTGATCGTGAGGTTGAACTTGCCCCGAGAAAATCGGTCCTGGATGAGCTGGCGGATCTGATCCTCGAACAGCAGCGCCACCTTGGGCGCCCGCACCGAGACCTCGCAGAAGCGGTGGTTGACCGAGCGGATCTCGGCCGAAAGGCGCTGTCCGGAGCGCTCGATTTCGGCCATGCCGTAGCCGGTCATGCTGCGGATCATGCGGGGAACCTCCGGTGGGATGGCGGGGACGGCGGAAGGTACGGGAGCGGGCTTCGCGAAGTCAAAGAGGCCCGCGCCAATCGCGGCTGTTTCGCGTTTTCGGAGGCTGGAGCGCGCGCTGCGATTTCCACCGGAATCGCACCGGCTGATGTGGAGAATCCGGCGGAACGCGGCGATGCGGGAAGATCACCGGAGCTGCGCTCGCTCCGCGCTGCGCGCGCGTGCTGGAGCCGTCCGGCGGACGACCCCGCGGCACCACTCTCCAGCCAGAAACACGGAAACCCGCCGCGCGGGGGAAGCGTGGCGGGCCCGTGAGCCCTGGAATCTCGGGACGGCCTCAGATCAAGGCATGAGACCCAGGCGCTTCATCTTGGTGATCAGCGAGGTCCGGCGCAGGTTGAGGATGTCGGCGGCCTTCGTCTTGTTGCCGTTCGCGTCGCGCAGGGCCTGCTCGATGCTCGCCTTGAGCTGCGCGTCCATCTCCTCGGTCACGCTGCCCGGCGTGTCGTCCGTCGCATCGAGCGGCACGTCGCGGGGCGTCAGCGGGCCGTCGTTCGGCGCCGCGATCACCATCTTCTGGATCACCGCACGCAACTGGCGGACGTTGCCCGGCCAGCCGAAGTCCAGCAGTCGCGCCCGCGCCGCCTCCGAAAGAGTCACCTCGCGGTGCGCCTGACGGTTGAACCCGGCCAGGTAGTGCTCGAGCAGCAACTCCACGTCGTCCCCCCGCTGGCGCAGCGGCGGCAGCGTGTACACCGCGTGCGCCAGCCGGTAGTACAGGTCGCTGCGGAAGCCGCTCCCCTTCTGCATGGACTCGCGCGTGCGGTTCGTCGCCGCGACCACGCGCGCGTTGACGTGCAGGTCGCGCGTGCCGCCAACGCGCCGCAACTCACCGGTCTCGAGGTAGCGCAGCAGCTTCGCCTGCAGGTCCACCGACATCTCCCCGATCTCGTCGAGGAAGATCGTCCCCTCGTGCGCCGCCTCGAACAGTCCCACCTTGTCGGCCAGCGCGTTCGTGAACGCGCCCTTCATGTGCCCGAAGAACTCCGACTCGAGCATGGACTCCGGCACCGCGCTCGCGTTGACCGCCAGGAACTCGCCGACCCGCCCCGACAGCCGATGCACGCCCTGAGCCACCAGTTCCTTGCCCGTGCCCGACTCGCCCAGCACCAGCACCGGCAGGTCGCTCACCGCCACGCGCGCCACGTCCTCGAGCATCTCCAGGATGCTCTCGCTGCGCGTCACCATGCCGAACGTGTCCAGCGCCCACTGCGCGCGCCGCACCCGCTCCGCGTTGAGCTTCGGCCGCCGTGCCGGCCGGGCCTTCCGCTCGCTCGGCACGTACGGTTCGTGCTCGCTGCGCATGCGTTGCTCGTGCGCCTCCAGCTTCGCCTGCGCCTCGCCGAGCCGCGACGCCGCGCCCAGACGCTCGAAGTGCTCCACCGCCGTGCGATACGCCTCCAGCGCGTGCGACGCGTTGCCGAATCCCGGCGCCGTCTCGTCGGCGAGCCAGTCGCCGTACGCCATCCACAGCTTGCCCCACTCGTACGGCGTCTCGATCTCGTCGAAGGTGGCGAAGCCCGCGGCAAAGTGCTTCTTCGCCTCGGCCGGCTGCCCCAGCTTCGCGCACGCCAGCGCGAGCACGCGGTAGGTGGCCGCTTCGTCGTAGCGCTCCTGGATCTCCCGGCACAGCTCGAGCGCGGCGGCCGCCTCGGACTTCGCCTCGGCGGGCCTGCCCATCAGCAGGTGACACTCGGCGATGCGGCGGCGAAGCTCCGCAACCACGTCGCCGCGCGGCACCAGCGCCAGCGCCTGCGCCAGCGCCTCGCGGTAGAGCGCCAGCGCCGGCTCGGCCTTGCCCTGCTCGAGGTCCACGTCGCCGAGGTACTCGAGCACGAGCATCTTCGAGCGGGCATCGTCGGCCGGGCGAAGCGAGGCGCGGACCTCGCTCAGGATGGCCCGGGCCTTGTCGTGCTCACCGAGATGGATGCGGATCAGGGCTTCGAGCATCGCGCCGTACTTCTTCTGAAGCCAGGTGCCGACTTCTTCCGCCTCGGCAACGCTCGCCTGCAGCGTCGCAAGCGCTTCGGCGAGCTTGCCGCGCTTCCATTGCGTGATCGCGAGCGAGCGGCGGGTATAGCTCGACTGGTAGAGGTTGCCGAGAGACCTGAAGCCGTCGAGCGCGCTTAGTGCGCTGTCCTCCGCTGGCGCCCACCGGCAGGCTTGCCGCTCGATACTCGCGATGGTTTGACTGGCCATAGATTCCCAGAAGGCGCTATTGCATCGCCTCCCTGAAACCCATGCCTCAAGGGCCATGTCTCGTGCTTCCTGCCGCCGGCCGAGCGAACTAAGGACCCCGCTAAGGTGAAAGACACAGGCTGCATGAGCCTCGCTATCCGGACGTTGCAGCAGCTCAAGTCGCAACTCCCTAAGGGCCTCTGCAGCCTCTCGCGCTCGGCCAGAGCGCCAGACGGCGGCAAGCCCATAGATTCGAAGCAACGCCCGCTCCGAAACTGGCAGGTTCGAAAACTGTTCCAATGCCTCATCGGCGAAAACGCGGCACTCGACAATGTTGTCGGTCGTGAACAGCGCCCGTGCCTTGAGCGCCGCTATTCTCGGACCCCAATCGCCTTCAAGCTTGTGCTCGAGATTGCTCAGGCGATTCGCGACCTCGAGCGCCTCTGCCCCGCGACCGTTCTCGAGCAGTGTTTGCGCGCATTCGTAAGCCGCGGCCGCAACCTCCAAGGACGGAGCCTCGAACGCACCGTCCTTGAGCAGTTCGCTCAGCGCTGCGGCCTGTGCAAGCAAATGCTTCACGGATTCCGACCTCGGTCTGCTTGAGCAGCTGGCGCGCCCGCGAAGGGCTTGCTGATTCGCGCTGGCTCTATCGGCATCGCGTGCTGGATTCGCATGGACGCGACGAGGATCTGCCTCCAGTAGGCCAAGTACTCCCAAAGAATCGAGCTCCCGCCGACGCCCGGATCCGGATCCCCGTACTGCAGCGGTGGGCCGTCGGGTGTATCGGTTGGGCGGTCGCTGCGGCGGGCGTGTGCGGCGCTCGGTGCCAGGACTCCGATCACGAGCGTCGCCATCAGCACGAGCGCCAGCCAGCTTCGCGTCTTGCTCATCACTTCGCTCCCCCCTCGGCTCGCCGGCGCATTCGGGGGCACCCTGTCCCGTTCAGGGATGCTGGCCGGTGACCAGGAAAAAACGCCCGACGACGACCGTTCTCGAGCAGTGTTTGCGCGCATTCGCAAGCCGCAACCTCCGAAGGCGGAGCCTCGAACGCACCGTCCTTGAGCAGTTCGCTCAGTGCAGCGGCCTGTGTGAGCAAATGCTTCACGGATTCCGACCTCGGTCTGCTTGAGCAGCTGGCGCGCCCGCGTAGGGCTTGCTGACTCGCGCTGGTTCTATCGGCATCGCGTGCTGGATTCGCATGGACGCGACGAGGATCTGCCTCCAGTAGGCCAAGTACTCCCAAATCATCGGGCTCCCACCACCACCCGGCTCCGGATCCCCGTACTGCAGCGGTGGGCCGTCGGGTGTGTCGGTTGGGCGGTCGCTGCGGCGGGCGTGTGCGGCGCTCGGTGCCAGGACTCCGATCGCGAGCGTCGCCATCAGCACGAGCGCCAGCCAGCTTCGCGTCTTGCTCATCACTTCGTTCCCCCCTCGGCTCGCCGGCGCATTCGGGGGCACCCTGTCCCGTTCAGGGATGCTGGCCGGTGAGCAGGAAAAAACGCCCGACGACTACGTTGGCCGCGGGCGGCAGGTCCGACTTCGCCTGTTCGGCTCGGATGCTGGGGGAGTCGGGGCATGTTGTTTCCTGACCGAATCGGTCGAACTGCGGGACACGGGAAAGTTAGAAGGCATGCCGAACGTGCGTCAACGAAATTCCAAGTCGGATATCAAACTTCTTCCCAACCTGCCTGCAGCCAGGCGGGGTCCTGGAAGGAGTAACCACTAGGGGTCATAGCCAGGAGCCGCCTTCGGCGCAGCCGGGTGCCCCGCCACCCCGTTGCCCGTAAAGGGCTTTCGGCCTCCCAGCGGCAACGTTTGAACGGGTTCGGGTCAGCGCACCCCCTCACCCTCTCCCCCCTTCTTCTTGAAAAGCTCATTCAGCCTCGCCCGGGCCTCAGCGGCCCGGTCTCGGCTCGCCCCGGCGCCACTCGGGCCATCCCCGTCGACGAACGCGGCCCGCGAAAAGTAGAAGAACTCGCAGAAGTTCCGCCGCGTCTTGTCCCGGACGGGATCGGCGTCCGGCTCGGTGCACTGATTGCCGTGGCGCACATCCCAGTGGCGGCAGTTGCGGCAGCATCGCAGGTCGGTCCCGCATTTCACGCACTCACTGTCGCGTGGGACCGGCTCATCAAACGGCACGGGCGCGCCGCAGGTCTGGCAGACGAGCCGCGACATGGATCCTCCGGATTCGAGAGCATGGCGTTCGTCACCCCGGTCCTCTGCCGGAGGAGATGGGCGACCGCGCTGGGTGATCACGAGACCCTTCGCGGTGCGAAAGGCAGCAACTTCACGCCCGCTTCGCCCCGTGGTTCAGCGATGTCTAGTCCGTCCGTGCGAGTTTGGTCGTCGCGACCCGGCCGCCCGATCGGATCTGCACGAAGTAGAGCGTCGCGCCCGGCGTCGGTGGCCGCCACGCCACGGACTGCGCTTCGCCGCTCGCCGCGCCGTCGAACAGCAGCGCCACGAGACGGCCGCTCAGATCGAAGACGCGCAGCCCGGCGCGTACGCCTGCTGGGGCACGGAACGAGATCGTGCTGCTTGTCCGCAGCGGGTTGGGCGCAGCGCTGACGGCGAGTGAGGCCGTCGGCGCGACCGCCGGCACGCCGACCGGGCTCAGGTACGGGAACGTTTCCAGTCTGATGTTGCCGTTCGACTCGGTTCCGAAGTCCGCGGCCTCGGTCATGCAGCCGATGATGCAGACCGCCTGGGACATCGCGACCGGCGCCTTGAGCACATACGAGGACGCAAGCGAATACGTCTCCCCGTTCACCGTGATCTGACCGCCCGTGAAACCCGACGTGAGCGTGTCGAGCGTGTCGGACTTCTCGACCGTTCCGCCCGTCGAAGTCGTCGCGATCGTGTCGCAGAACGTGGCCGTCGAGGTGCCGTTGACAGGCTGAATCGAGCCCGGCAGTCCCCCCAGCCGCCACGCCTTCGCTTGTCCATTGTCCGTGCGCCGGATCCAGAACGGCGTGCCGGTCAGCCCGCGAACGTAAATCTCCACCGTCAGCTGGTTCGTGAGCACGTGGTAGAGGCCCGTGCGCGCCTGCATGTACATGTGCGAATCGAAGTCAGCGGTGAAGAGTCCGTCCGTTCCCGCGTACGAGCACGAGATCCCGAGCGTACCCCCCGCTTCCGACGTGTCGTGCGCCGCCGCGCCCGAGAGCGACGTGCCGTCGTCGGTGAAGTCCTCCCACGGCACGATGTCGGTCGAGAACGCGTAGTACTGAAACTTCTGCACGCAGTGGACGGAATAGCAGATGTCGCCCGGCGCGGCGATCTGCGCCTGCGCCGCCGTACCGGCGAGCAGCATCAGGCTGCTCAGGCCAGCAAGCAGCTTCGACAGGTGCAGGATGAGCTGGCGCATTGTGCGACCTCCGATCGAGGAAGCGCCCTGGCCGGCGGCGTTGGACCCGGGGTCCGTCCAGTCGCCGGGAAGTTCCGGCCCGAGAGCATAGTCCAGCCGTGCGCGAGTACCAGTCCGGAACGTCGGTCGGCCTCCCTTCGTTTGCGCCTTCGCTCCGGCGCCGCCTAACCTGCGGCGTCATGGCTCCCGAGCATGAAACACGGCACTCAGGTGAGGCGGGCGAGGACGCCGGCGATCGCACGGATGCCGTGTGCCGGGCGCTCAAGCGCTACGCAGGCAGACTCGAGCGCAAGCTCGAGGGCCTGCGCGTGGATCTGGCCGAAGCCGACCGGGCCGGCGAGTATCGACGCTTCGGCGAAACCCTGCTGGCGTACGCACGCCAGGTGCCCGCGCGCGCAAGGAACGTGACGCTCGCCGACGTCGCCGACGCCTCGCGTACGCTCGAGATTCCGCTCGACCCGAACGTCGGCGCGCCCGCCAACGCCGCGCGCTACTTCAAGCGCGCCGCCAAGGCCGAGCGCGGGCAGCGCGAGGTGCCGCCGCGCATCGAAGCCGTGACGCGCGAGGCCGGCGAGCTGCGCGCGCTGCTGGCGGCGCACGCCGAGGCGCCCGAGGGCGACACGCGCGACGCCGCGATGCTCGAGCTCGAGCGCACGCTGTTCCGGCTCGGCACCACCGTGCGCGAGCAGATCAAGGCGCCGCAGCCGCTGCCGCGCCGGGCGCTCGGGCTGGCGGCCGACACGCCGCGGCCCGCCGCCAAGTCGCCGACAACGCCCGCCGTACGACGCGGCACGCCCGAGCAACCCGGCGGCAAGCTCGTGCCGTGGCGCTTCCGCACCAGGGAGGGCTGGGACGTGCTCATCGGCCGCAGCAGCGAGGGCAACGACCACCTGACCGTTCACATGGCGCGACCCGAGGACTACTGGTTTCACGCGCACGGCTGCCCCGGATCGCATGTCGTGTTGCGGCGCGGAAAGGGACCGAACGAGCCCAGCAAGGCCACGCTCGAGGAGGTCGCGAGCTGGGCGGCGTTTCATTCCAAGGCACGCACCGCCGGCAAGGTGAGCGTGCACTGGACGCTGAAGAAGTACGTTCGCAAGCCCCGTGGCGCCAAGGCGGGGCTCGTTTACATCGAGCGCGAGAAGGCGCTCATGGTGCGGCCCGTGGAGCCTCCCAGGGAGCGGATGGCCGACGCCCCCGTCGAGGACGCGCGGCCGGGAGAATAATCGTGAGAACGTTTGTGCGGGGGCTCGTGCGTGTCGCGGCGGCCGGCATCATGGTCGCCTCGGGATTCGCGCCGGCTGGCGCTCAGGCGCCGGCGGTGAGCGTCGCGCCAGCAGCCAAACGGCCGACCGGCGTCCACTACCTGTATCTGATCCGCCACGGCATGTACGACAACGACAGCACCGTGACCGACGACGCGAAGGGAAATCGCCTGAACGCCCTCGGCCACGAGCAGGCGGCGCTCGTCGGCAGGCGCATCGCCGAACTGCCCGTGAAAGTGCGGTCGTTCGTGGCCAGCCCCTACCTGCGCGCGCTCGAGACCGCGCAGGACATGGGCCGCGAGATGAAGAGGATGCCTGTCGTGGACACGCTGCTCCACGAGTGCACGCCGCGGTTCGAGTCGCGCCCCAACTACAGTCGCATCGCGAGCGACGCCGAGATGCTCGCGTGCGAGGCGAACCTCGAGGCCGCCTTCACGAAATACTTCGTCCCGACGCCCGAAACCGACACGTACGACGTGCTCGTCGCCCATGGCAACGTGATCCGCTGGCTTCTCTGCAAGTCGCTGGGCCTGGATCCGCTCCTGTGGCGTCGCTTCACGATCGGAAACTGCTCGATCACAGCGTTCGCCGTGTCGCCGGACGGCATGATCCGGCTGGCCACCTACAGCGACACGGGCCACATCCCGGTGGACAAACAGACATGGACCGGCAAGGGTGCGGGGTGGATGGTGCCGGTGAAAGCGGTGAAGGCGGGCAGCCGGTAGAGTCCGCCCCGTCCTGTTCCTCCCCGCGGTCGCCCCGATTCTGAGGCGCGGCCGTTGCTGGTTGAACTGATTCGAGTCCACCTGTTCCACTCGGCGCGGCCACGGACTCCAGGGCTGCCCGATACGAGCCGAAGGACATCTCCATGCGCGGGTCACGCTTCGATGACGCCGAGGTCCGGCGTCGGGCGTTTCGATTCCTCGATGAGCTCAAGCGTGAGCACGGTCGCAGTCTGCCCCGGGAGCGGCTCGCGGAAGGCTTCTCGCTCGATGGAGTTCGGGTGCCACTTCTTGGCCCGCAGGGGATCTTCAAGCCGGCGGTCCTCGATCGCATCCCGATCAGCATCACCACCACGCCGATCAAGGAGGGCAGGGACCGACCCTATGACGACGAACTGCGCGAGGACGGGTTCATTGGGTATCGCTATCGCAACCCTGGCAGGAGCCACGAGGTCCACCCCGACAATCTCGGCCTGCGGCTTGCGATGGCGAACAAGACAATGCTCATCTACTTCTTCGGCCTGGTGCCCGGGTGGTACACGGCTGATTATCCCGTCTTCATCATCGGAGACGATCCTGTTCTCCGGAGCTTCACGGTCGCCGTGGACGATTACGCGCTGCTTCCCGCCGAGGAGTCAGGGACGGTGCGGGAGGATGCCCTGACCGCGAGGCGGCAGTACATCACCCGCACGACGCAGCAGAGAATGCATCAGGATGGTTTTCGGGAGAGAGTGCTCCGGGCATATGAGTCTTGCTGCGCGGTCTGTCGTTTGAAACACGAACGACTCCTGGATGCCGCGCACATCCTCCCTGACAAGCATCCGCTCGGCGAGCCGTGGGTGCACAACGGGCTCGCGCTCTGCAAGATTCATCATGCCGCCTACGACCAGAACATCCTGGGCATCAGCCGGGATTACAAGGTCGCGATTCGGGCCGACATCCTTCTCGAGCACGACGGACCGATGCTGACGCATGGGCTTCAGGAACTGGACGGTCGGACGCTCATGAACGTGCCGCGCGCCCGCGCCATGCAACCCAAGCGGGAGTTTCTCGACATCCGTTACGAGGAATTCCGCGCGTCCGGGTAGGGCCCGCTTCAGCCATCCCGCCCCTACCCACCCCGCTTCCGCTCATCCCCCACGCGCACCGTCCAGCCGAGGCGGTCCGTGTGCTCCAGCAGCGGCACGGCGTATTTACGCGAGGCCCCGGTCAGGTCGCGGAACGAGGCCACGGTCAGCGTCGGGTGCGTCTGGAACCACGCGGACAGCGTGGTCCGCAGGCGCTCCAGCTGGGCGGCGGTGTAGGTCAGCTCCTGCGAGACGCGCACGAGGCGGCCGAGGAAGAACCCGAGCGCGACGACTTCGGACCCCGCCGCACCCAGCTTCGCCTGCCATGCGGCGGCCTCCGGCACGAGGTAGCCGGTCGCTTCCAGCTCCGACTCGACGCGCTCCAGCAACGCGAGCGTCGCGGCGGGCGGCTCCCACGGCAGGCCGCCGGTGCGCACGCGCTCGCCGCGCTGCTCCAGCTCGCCGGCGGCGACCAGCGCTTCGAACGCCGCGTCGAAGAGCGCGCTGTCCGTCGCGGCCCTCAGCCCGCTCTTCAGCTCGCCCTTCATGATCCCGTAGCGAGCGGGATGCTTCTCGACGAACAGGCGCACGGCTTCGAGGATCGCGGCCCGGGCGGCGCCCCAGCGCTCGCCTCCCACCCAGCGCAGCCCGGACGCGACCGCCTCGCCGCGCAAGGCCAGCCGGGCGAGCGCCTCGTGCACGACGGTCACGGGCTCGCCCACCTCCTGCGCGAGCGCGTCCACGCTGGCGGGATGCGCATGCGCGCCGAGCTTGGCGAGCACTCGCGCTTCCACGCTGCCGCGCTCGTGCACTTCGATCTGCTCGAGGCCGGCGGCGGCGCGGCGGCGCTTCTGCGCGACGGGTTCGATCACGGCGCCGCCACCGATGGTTCGCGGCGGCGAGTAGCTGCGGATCACGAATCGGTCGCCGCGTGCGGCCACGGCGCTGCGCTCGAGGCGCAGTTGGGCGATGGCGCTGCCGCCGGGGGCGAGGCTGTTGCCCTCGAGCAGCACGAGCCGTCCGATGATCTCGCTCGCCCCGAGGTGAAACCGAACGCGGGTGTCGGCTTTGAGGTCGCGCGGAGCTTCGGGGAGAAGCTCGAAGCGCACGTCCAGCACGCGCGACTCGCGCATCGAGTCGGGCGTCACGAGCCAGTCGCCACGCGCGACCTGGTCGCGGCTCACGCCGTGCAGCGCCACCGCGGTGCGTTGGCCGGCCACGGCCCGCTCGACCGTGTGGCCGTGCACCTGCACGCGGCGAGCGCGCACGTTGTGGCCCTCGGGCAGCAGGTCGAGCGCGTCGCCGGTGGCGATCGCACCGCGCCACAGCGTTCCGGTCACGACGGTGCCGAATCCTTCCATGGTGAAGACACGATCCACGGGCAGTCGCGCCGGCTCGCCCGCCGAGCGCGCGGCGATGCCGGCGAGTTGGGCGTCGAGCGCGGCGAGCAGCTCGTGTTCTCCGGCGCCGGTCGTGGCGCTGAACTCGACGACGGGCGCGTCGGCGAGCGCGCTGCCCGCGAGCAGCGCGCGCACGTCGCGCGTGACGAGCGAGGTCCAGTCGGCGTCCACGAGGTCGCGCTTGGTGAGCACGACGATCCCGCGTTGGACGCCGAGCAGGCGGACGATCGCGAGGTGCTCGCGGGTCTGCGGCATGACGCCCTCGTCGGCCGCGACCACGAGCAGCACGAGGTCCATGCCGCCGGCGCCGGCGAGCATGTTCTTCACGAACCGCTCGTGCCCGGGCACATCCACGAGGCCGACGTGCACCCCGGCGGGCGTCACGAACGGCGCGAACCCCAGGTCAATGCTGATGCCGCGTTGCTTTTCCTCGGGCAGGCGGTCCGTGTCCACGCCGGTCAGGCGGCGGACGAGCGAAGTCTTGCCGTGGTCAATGTGCCCGGCGGTTCCGACGATGGCCGGACGGTCCAGGGTCGCTGGGGTCAAGCGCTGGCTGGTCACGGCGGCGCGGGGGCGCCGGTCGCGCTCCTTGCGTTGGGTCAGTATCAACTCGGGGGGTTGTACGGCGGCCGATCGCAGTCTAGACGATGGAACACGTTACAACTATGGCTCACAACGGCTTCCCGAAGGGCCGAAGGACTCGAAAGGTTGGGTGCGCAGCCCGGACCTTCCAGCGTCCCGGATGCCGGGCCTCGCGCGGATCGGGGCCGCGGCCCGCGCGCGCCGCGGCGCCGCGGCGTTCGCTACGGTTCCGCCGGCGGTTCGACGTCGCGGTGGACGAGCCGGTAGAGCACCGGCAGCACGAGCAGGGTGAGCAGCGTGGACGACAGAATGCCGCCGATCACGACGGTGGCGAGCGGGCGCTGGACTTCGGCGCCCGTGCCGGTCGCGAGCGCCATGGGCACGAATCCGAGCGAGGCGACGAGCGCGGTCATGAGCACGGGCCGCAGGCGCGCGGTGCAGCCGCCGCGGAGCGCCTCCCCCACCGTCAGGCCCTGCTCGCGCAGCTTGCGCACGAACGACAGCATGACGAGACCGTTGAGCACGGCCACGCCCGAGAGCGCGATGAACCCCACGCTGGCGGTGATCGAGAACGGCAGTCCACGCGCGGCCAGCGCGAGCACGCCGCCGGAGACCGCGAGCGGCACGCCCGAGAACACCAGCAGCGCGTCCTTCGGCGAGCCCAGCGCGGCGAACAGCAGCAGGAAGATGAGCAGCAGCGACAGCGGCACCGCCACGGCGAGCCGTGCACGCGCCGAGAGGATGTTTTCGAACTCCCCACCCCAGCCGAGCCAGTCGCCGGGCGCGAGGCGCACCTCGCGCGCCACCCGCTCCTGAGCCTCGGCCACGAAGCTC
Source organism: Candidatus Eisenbacteria bacterium (assembly GCA_020847735.1). Classification (NCBI taxonomy): domain Bacteria; phylum Candidatus Eiseniibacteriota; species Candidatus Eiseniibacteriota bacterium. The sequence goes on along the minus strand of JADLBL010000011.1, from coordinate 69,854 downwards.
CCGAGGTCGCGCCCGCGCACGTTGCACTGCACGACGACGCGGCGCTTGCCGTCCTCCCGGCTCACCTGATTGGGGCCCTCCGTGAGCCGCACGGCCGCGACCGCGCCGAGCGGCACGAACTCGGTGCGGGCGTCCTCGTGCGCCGCGGGCAGCGCGGTGGGCAGCAGCCGGCGCGGGCGCGCTTCGACCGGCACCGGGAGGTCGGCGAGCGCCCGGGGATCCTGGCGGACGTGCTCGGGCAGGCGCACGACGATCGGGAAGCGCCGGTCGCCCACGAGCACCTCGCCCGCCTCGGTCCCCGCCAGCGCCGTGCGCACGACCCCCTGGATGTCGGCGACGTTGAGCCCGTAGCGCGCGGCGGTCGCGCGATCGATGTCCACGTCGAGGGTCGGCAGCCCGCTCACCTGCTCGACGCGCACGTCGGCGGCGCCGCGGATCGAGCGCAGCACGGCGGCGATCCTCTCGGCGCTCTCGCGCATGCCGTCGAGGTCGTCGCCGAACACCTTGATCGCGACGTCCCCGCGCACGCCGGCGACGAGCTCGTTGAAACGCATCTCGATCGGTTGCGTGAACTCGTACGCCTGTCCCGGGTGTTCGGCGAGCGCGGACTCCATCTGTTCGACCAGTTTCGCGCGCGGCTTGCGCGGGTCGGGCCAGTCGCGCCGATCCTTGAGGATCACGAACATGTCCGAGATGTTGGGCGGCATCGGGTCGCTGGCCACTTCGTCGGTGCCGAGGCGGGAGAACACGTTGGCCACCTCGGGGAATCCGCGCAGCGTCCGTTCGAGGTCGTGGTCCATCGCCACCGACTGGGCGAGGCTCGTGCTCGGAATGCGCAGCGCCTGGATGGTCATGTCGCGCTCGTCCAGCGTGGGCACGAACTCGGTGCCGAGCCGTGTGGCGACGAACGCGGTCCCCGCGACGAACGCCAGAACTGCGAGTACGACGATGCGCCTCCGCGCGAGCGCCCAGTCGAGCGCGGGGCGATAGGCACGCAGCAGCGGGCCGGCGAGCGGCCCCTCGGACTCGGCCACCCGTCCGCGCAGGAGCAGCGCGACCAGCGCGGGCACGACCGTGAACGCGAACAACAGCGAGCCTGCCAGGGCGAGCAGCACGACCAGCGCCATGGGCCGGAACATGCGCCCCTCGATGCCCGACAGCGTCAGGATCGGCAGGTACACCGCCATGATGATGGCGACGCCGAACAGCGTCGGGCGCGCGACCTCGTACGCTCCCGCGAACGCGGTGTGCAGCCGCTCGTGCACGTCGAGAGGGCGGCCCAGTTCGTGCTGGCGGCCGGCGAAGCGGCGCATCATGTTCTCGACCATGACGACGGCGCCGTCCACGATGATGCCGAAATCAATCGCGCCCAGGCTCAGCAGGTTGGCGCTGATCTTTCCGTGCACCATGCCGGTCGCGGCGAACAACATCGAGAGCGGAATGACGAGCGCGACGATGATCGCGGCCGGAAAGTTGCCGAGCAGCGCGAACAGCACCGCGACGACCAGCGCGGCGCCCTCCAGCAGATTCGCGCGCACCGTTTCGAGCGTCGCGTCCACGAGCTTGGTGCGCGAGTAGACGGGCCGGGCGATCACCCCTTCCGGGAGCGAGCGCTGGACTTCTGAGAGGCGCTTCGCCACTCGCTCGGCGACCGTGCGGCTGTTCTCCCCGACCAGCATGAACGCCGTGCCGAGCACGACCTCCTCGCCGTTCTCGGTCGCCGCGCCGGAGCGAACCTCCTGCCCGTCGCCCACGCCGGCCAGATCGTGCACGTGCAGCGGCACGCCGTCGCGCGTCGCCACCACGATCTCGCCGATCTCGGCGGGGTCGTGGATCCGGCCGCTGGTGCGGACCACGTACTGCTCGCCCCGGTGTGCGAGCGTGCCGCCACCGGCGCTCTGGTTGTTGGCCTCGAGCGCGAGCAGAACGTCGTGAAAGGTGAGCCCGTAGGCCTGCAGTCGGCGTGGGTCCGGGGTGACGTGATACTGGCGGCGGTAACCGCCGATCGAGTTGATCTCGGTGATGCCGGGCACGCCGCGAAGCTGCGGCTTGACGATCCAGTCCTGCACCTCGCGCAGGTCCGTCAGCGTCCAGGCCCCGCCGTCGGGCCGCCGCGCGCCGGGCTTCGCCTCGACGGTCCACATGAAGACCTCGCCGAGGCCGGTCGCGATCGGGCCCATGACCGGGTCGCCGAGGCCGGGCCCCAGCGCCTCGCGGGCCTGCTGCAGCCGTTCGCTCACGAGCTGGCGCGCGAAATACAGGTTCGTGCCGTCGCGGAAGACGACCGTGACCTGCGAGAGGCCGTAGCGCGACAGCGAGCGCACCTGCTCGACATCGGGAATGCCCGCCATGGCGCTCTCGATGGGCACCGTGACCTGCTTCTCGACTTCGACCGGCGAGAGCGCCTCGACCACGGTGTTGATCTGCACCTGCACGTTGGTGATGTCGGGCACCGCGTCGATCGGCACGCGGCTCAGGTCGTAGGCGCCGACCGCCGCGAGCGCCAGCGTCGCGAGCACCACCAGCCAGCGCTGGCGGATCGAGAAACGCAGCACGCCCGCGAGCGGGCCGCGCGGAACGTCGGCGCCGGCTGAAGGCCCGGAGGCGGTGTCGTGCCCGGCGAGCGGAGCTTCGGGACGCGGTTCAGTGCTCATGGCCAGCCTCGCCCTTGGAGAGCTCGGAGCGCAGCACAAACGCGTTGGCGACGACGACGCTGTCCCCGGCCGCGAGCCCGGTGAGGATCTCCGTCAGCCTGCCGTCCGAGCGGCCGGTGGTCACGGGCCGGACCTCGAAGCGCAGACCCTCGGCGACGAACACGGCCGGTCCGTCGGGCATGCGCACGAGCGCCTCGTCGGGCACGGCGACCGCGGCGCGCGCACGGTCCACCGCGACGCGCGCGGTCACGAACAGTCCGGGCGTCCACGCGCCGTGCGGGTTGTCGAGCACCACGCGGGCGCTGGAGACGCGCGTGTCCTGTTCGAGCAGCGGCCCGACGTAGCGGATGGTCCCGCGCGCCGACAGATCCGGACGGTTCTGCGCGACGATCGTCGCCTCGAGACCGGCGCGGATGCGGCCCACCCACTGCGGATAGATGGCGAAATCGGCCCACACGGTCGAGAGGTCGGCCAGCGTCATCAGGCTCGACTCGTGGCTGACCGCCGAACCGGTCACCGCCGGGCGGGCGAGCACCGTGCCGGTCATGGAAGAGATCACTTCGTAGTCGGTGAGGCTCTCGTTGCTCTGCACGACCGCGACGACCTCGCCCGCCCGCACCGCGTCGCCGACGCGCTTGCGCAGCTCGCGCACGACGCCGGGAAAACGCGGCCGGATCTCGAGCACCCGCTCGGCGTTCAGGTGGATCTCGCCGGGCGCTTCGACGAGCGTGGCGATGGTCGCGGGGCCCGCCGCGGCCACGCGCAGATGAGCGTTGCGCGCCGCGGCGGCGGTCAGCTCGACGACGCCTTCGGCGCCGTGTTCGTCGTGGCCGTGCTCGTCGGTGTGTTCCCCGGCAGGTCCGTCCGCGTGACCGCCGGCGGCCGGCGCCTCGTGCGCATCACCTCCGGCGCCCGGGCGGCCACCACAGCCGGTCACGACCAGGAGCCCAATGAGCAGCGCCGCGGCCAGAACCCGTGCGGCGGGCGGCCGCGCGACATCGGACGAAACACTCGTGCGGACGTTCATCGTGAGTCCTCCATCGCTCCGTCCGGCGGCGCCGAACCGGTGAGGCGTTCCAGTTCCGCGTGCGCGCGCCACACGTCGGCGGCGGCTTCGATGACGGCGATGCGCGACTCGAGCGCCGCGCGGCGGGCTTCGGCGAGGTCCACGTAGCCGAACCTTCCCGCGCGGTAACCCGAACGCAGCAGTTCCAGCGCCTCCTCGGCGCGCGGCGCGGCGATGCGCGAGAGCTCGCGCCAGGCCGCGAGCGCTCCCTGCAGGTTCGCGGCGGCGTTGCCCGCCTCCGTGCGCAGCGTGCGCGCGGCCGCGTCACGCTCGAGCGCGGCCCGCGTGGCGCGCGCGCGGGCCGCGGCGGCCTCGCCCGCGCCCACCTCGCCAAAGGGCAGCGAAAGCCCCGCGACCAGTCCGGTCGCGCCGTCCTCCCGGAAGCGCCTCGCGCCGACACCACGGTCGAGGTCGGGCATGCGGCGGGCGCGCGCCGAGCGCGCGTCCGCCTCGGCCGCACGCTGGGCGGCCTCGGCCGAAGCCAGCACCGGGTGGGTCGCCGGCACGTCCGCCGGCGGCGTATCGGCCGTCTCGGGCGAGGCGAGCGCCAGCGAATCGAAGGCCGGGACTTCGTCCCGCCAGCGCGCTGCCAGCGCACGCCGCGCCGACTCGAGCGCCGCGCCGGCGCGGGCCAGCTCGGCCCGGGCCCGCGCCGCCTCGCTCTCGGACCGAGCCACCTCGAGCGACGGAGCGGCTCCCGCGCGCAGGCGCTCGCGGGCGACTTCCACGGAGGCGGCCGCATCGGCGGCCGCCTCGGCGAGCGCCAGCCAGCGCTCCTGCGCGGCCCACGCCCGTGCGAAGTCCGAGGTCACTTCGGCGCGCAGCCCGCGCGCCCGTTCGGCGAGCGTCGCCCGGGCGACATCGCCGCCGGCGATGGCCGCGGCGCGCCGCGCGGCGCGGTCGCCGCCGAGCTCGAGCTTCCAGCCGAGCTCGGCGGTGGTCTCCAGCGAGTTCCCGGCTCCCGTTCCGCCGAAGTTCTCGGCCTGCGCCGAGAATGTCAGGGGCGGCCGGCGGGATGCTTCACGCGTCAGCGCTTCGGCGGCGGTGACGTCGAGGCGTGCGGCGGCGATGGACGCATGACGCGCGAGCGCCGCGCTCACGGCCTCATCGAGCGTCAGGACCCGCGGCGGCTGGCCCGCCGCGACGGAGGCGGCGCACAGGGCGAACGCGCAGGCCAGAGCGGCCGCTGCGAACGGCGGACGAGGGCGGGCGCACGGGCGCGCCAGGGGCGATGCGGACACGGGAACTCCTCCTGCGGAACGAAGCCGGAGCCAGCGGCGCGCTCGCGCCGCGGCAGGTCACGGGGTTCGGACTGGACCGCGGAGGACGATCAGAGGCGCAGGCGGTTGCCGGCCTGGACCCGCGAGAACGGATCCGGCGGCAATGCCGTCGCGCTGGAGCGCGCGGACTGGCCCGCGGGCGCGGGCGTGAAGGCGAACGCCGACGTCACCGGAGCCGGAGCGGCCACCAGGTGCGCGGCCTGCCCGAAGTCGCGGACGCGGCCGGCCGAAAGCTCGGTGCCGACCTGCGCGTCCTGGCAGGGACCGCAGCCGCCGTCGCCGTCGCAGTGCTCCTGCGTGGTGGCCGGGTGCGCATCGGCGTGCACCGGCAGGTCGCCGGCCTCGCAGGTCGCTTCGAGCGCCAGGTGCCCGCCCTCGCTCGCGCACAGCATCAGGCTGCCCTGCGGGAAGCACAGGGCCAGCGCGAACAGCGCAAGGGAGGCGCTCAGGCGGCGGGCGAGGGAGAACATGGCCGACAAAGCTATCGGCCGGGCCGCGGCAGCGTCAACGGCCCGAACCGCCGTGGCCGCGAGGATTGACCGCGGCGTGACCGATGGCGCGGCTTCGATCCCCGGGGCGGTGCGGAATCGCGCCGCGGCGGCCGGGCACCCGGTCCACCCTACCCGGCGGCTCCGCGCTCCAGCTCGGCCAGCTTCGCGAACGCGCGGCGGGTCACGTACAGGTGCAAACCCAGCGGCGCGAGTCCTGCCTCCTCGAAGAACCGCCGGTACACGGCGGCCGTACGGTCCTGAAGCTCGGCGCGGTCGCCCTCGATCTGGTCGGAGTTCGTGAAGGCCTCGATGAACGCGACGCCGCCGACGTGCGGCGCCAGCGCCGCGAGTCCGGCGCGCAGCTCGGGCGAGCGAACGTAGTGCAGCACGTCGGCGCATACGACCAGGTCGTACTGGCCTCGCAGCCCGACGAAGCCCATCTCGCCGAGCGAACCGCGGTGCAGGTTGCGGCGGCGGCCGAAGCGTCGGATCGCGTAGTCGCTGGAGTCGAAGCCCGTGTACTCGATGCCCGGGCGCATGCGGGCGAGAATCGGTCGCCACGCGCCCTCGCCGCAGCCCACGTCAAGCACCGTGCGGATCGGCCGCGCGAGGACGTACTCGGCGGCCGCGACCGCGAGGCGAACCTTGCGCGCGACGAACTCGCGCGCGCCGACGCCCAGCTTCGAACGGCGGTACCAGCGATCGAAGTATCGCTGGTCGTACCGCTTGTCGCCGGATTCGGCGCCCGGCTCCGCGCGTCGCCCCGCCGGCGCGGGCCGGCCGCGCCGCGCGCTCCGCCGCTCGCGCACGCGCGACGGCCCGCGCGGCGTCATTCGCGGATGCGCTCGACGCGCGCGCCGAGCGAGGTCAGCTTGGCGTCGAAGTTCTCGTAGCCGCGATCGAGGTGGTAGATGCGGGAGATCTTCGTCTCGCCCTCGGCCACCAGCGCCGCCAGGGCGAGCGCGGCGCTCGCGCGCAGGTCGGTCGCCATGACCGGCGCGCCCGACAATCGCCCGACGCCCTTGACGACCGCGACGTTCCCCTTGAGGTCGATGTCCGCGCCCATGCGTCCCAGCTCGGGCACGTGCGAGAAACGGTCGAGGTAGATGGTGTCGGTGATCACGCTCGTGCCGTCGGCGATGGCCGCGACGGCCATCATCTGCGCCTGCATGTCGGTGGGAAAGCCGGGGAACGGCGCGGTCGTGACGTCGGCCGCGTGCGGCCGCTTCGGTCCGCTGACCGTGACCTCGTCGTGCTCGCGCACGATCGAGCAGCCCGTTTCCTCGAGCTTCCTGAGCGACGCCTCGAAATGATCGGGCACTACGTTCTCGAGCGTGATGGAGCCGCCGGTCATCGCCGCCGCCGCGGCGAAGGTCGCGGCCTCGATGCGGTCGGCGATGATCGCGGTGTCGATGGGCCGCAGCGAGCGGACGCCGTGGATCGTCACCCGGCGCGATCCGAGGCCCTCGATGCGCGCGCCGCAGGCGACGAGCACGTCGCCGAGCACGGTGATGTCGGGCTCGATCGCGACGTTCTCGAGCACGGTCGTGCCCTCGGCGAGCGTCGCGGCCATCATGAGCTGCGCCGTCGCGCCGACGCTGACCACGTCGAAGTTGAAGTTCGCGCCGTGCAGCGCGACGCCCTTGCCGACGATGTAGCCGTGCTCGATGTCGAGCTGCGCGCCCATGGCCTGCAGCCCGGTGAGGTGCAGATTCACCGGTCGCGGCCCCCACGCGCAGCCGCCGGGCAGCGAGACGCGCGCGGCGCCGAAGCGGGCGAGCAGCGGCCCGAGCACGTAGATGCTGGCGCGCATCGTCTTCACCAGCTCGTAGGGCGCCTCGACGCTGCTGACGTTCGTCGTGTCAATGGTGCACGTGCCGCCCGCGAACGAAACCCCGGCGCCGAGCGTCTCGAGCACCCGGCCGAACGTGCGCGTGTCGGCGAGCTGCGGACAGTTGCGCAGCCGGTGCACGCCCGGCGCGAGCAGCGTCGCGGCCATGACGGGCAGCGCGGCGTTCTTGGCGCCGCTGACGGCGACGCGGCCGTGCAGCGGGCGGCCGCCCTGGATGACGAGTGCGTCCATGGTTCCGGTGTCCGAATCGGTGGCCCTGCGCTGCGGGCGCGAAGAGGCGACGTCCATGTGCTGGCCCCTGGGAAGGTCGGCGATCCGAACGCGGCCGTCCCGGGCCTCGCGAATCGCCGTGAAGGGAAGTCGGCGGGATTATCGGCAGCCGGGCGGGCCGGCGCAACCGTCCTGCGAGCGATCGGCTCCGTGGATTCGTGAGGCGCACGCGACGCACGTGGCGGAACGCGCCCGCCCGGAGCTGCCCGTTCTCGAAGGGTTTCGCATCCCGGCCGCCGGCCCCTATGCTCCCCGCCGTCCCACCCGGCCGGATTCCCGAGGAGATCGCATGAGAGTGCCCGCCGCGGGCCGCGAAGTCGTCGCGTCGCTCGCCCTGCTGTTCGCCGTCCATATCTTGACGGCGCCCGCCGCGCTGGCGAAACCCGTGCGGCCGGAGCGCCTGTCCGCCGCCGAGCGGGACTCGCTCGCACGACTCATCGAGCAGGGCCGCGCCGAGGACAACGAAGCGCTTCGCACCAGCCCGACTTCGTACCTCGCGACCGTCCGGCGCGTGGACTACCTGCGCAGGAGCACGCTCGTCGTCGGCAGCGCGGCGGACTGCGACGTTCGCATCGAGGACCCCGGGATGCCGGCGCACGCGCTGCGCGCGACCGTGGTCGGCGACTCGTTCCACGTCGAGGCCCTGGATCCCGTCGGCGTCGTCACCGCCGGCCACGACGCGGTGCGCGACGTGGTCCTGCCGCCCTCGATGCTGCGCGTCGGCCGCTGGTCGGTGCGGCTGTCGCACCAGCGCTACCCGGCCATCATCGTGTTCGACCCGAAGAGCCCCCGCTTCGCGGACTACAAGCCGATGCCGTGGTTCCCGGTGAACTTCGCCTACCGCTTCGTCGCCCCGCTCGTGCCGGACCCGAAGGCCGACACGGTCGTGATCCTCTCGACGCGGGGCAACGAGCGCCGCGCCCTGCGCGTGGGCTGGTTCGACCTGCTCGTCGGCGGCAAGCCGTGCCGCTTCGAAGCGCAGCGCCTGCTCGAGCCGGGCGTGGACGAGAACTCCATCAGCATCTTCTTCCGCGACGCGACGACCGGGCGGGAGTCCTACGGCGTCGGCCGCTACCTCGACCCCGAGCCGCTCGGCGACGGGCGCTGGCTGCTCGACTTCAACCTCGCCTACAACCCGGCGTGCGCGTTCAGCGACCACTACAACTGTCCGATTCCGACCCGCTCGAACACGGTCGCGGTCGCGATTCGCGCCGGAGCGCGAAACCCGCACATGGCGGGGCACTGAAGCGCATGTCCGCCGGCTCCCCCCCGCTGGCCTGCGCGGGCCCGCGCGCCGCGGCTCGCGGGCGGGCCTGGCGGACGTGGCGAAACGCCGGGCTGGCGATGCTCGGCGCCTGGCTGCTGCTCGCGGCCTGGACTCCGCCGGAGGACGCCGCCTGGTCCGTGTGCCTGTTCCGTCGGGTCACGCACGTCGAGTGTCCGACCTGCGGCATGACGCGGGCGCTCTCGCTGCTCGCGCACGGCCGGCCGGCCGCCTCGCTCGCGAAGCATCCGCTCGCCGCGCCGCTGGCGGCCGAAGCCGCCCTGCTGTGGCTGCTCGCGCCGCTCGCGCTGGTCCGCGGCTGGCGTCCGCCGCGGGCCTGGCTGCGCGCGTGGGCCGTCGCGCACGGAGCGGCGCTGCTGATCGTCTGGGGGGCGCGGCTCGTCGCCTGAGGCGCGCGCCCCGGGACGTCAGCCCTCGAGCCCGGCCGCGTGCCGCCGCTTCCACTCGATGCGCACGCGGGCGGCGTGCTGCACCAGCTCCATCATGCCGATCAGGCCCTGGCCCTTCCCCATGGACAGGTCGCGGCCGAAGATGCGGTAGATGACGTCCTGCGGCGCGGCCGCCACCTGCTCGAGCGGCTGACCGGAACAGGTCTCCCGCACGATCACCGCCCACGCCTTCGCCGACAGGCCCTGCGGGTTTTCGACCGCGAAGTGAAAGTCGAGCGTTCCGTCGGGCCGGTCGGTCGCGAACACGTAGGCCTCCGACTCGCAGCGGGGCGCCCGGTTCAGCTCCGGGAAGGGCCGCCTCGCGATCTCCGGAGCGACCTCCTCGAACTGGTCGGCGTAGTCGATCAGCGATTCGGTGCGCAGGCCGCGATCCATGCGCTCGAACTCGGCCGCGAGCGCGGCGAGCGGCGCGGGCATGGCGGGTACGCCGTTCATCCGCGCTGGATCGGCAGGCCGACGGAGTTGCCCCACTCGGTCCAGCTCCCGTCGTAGTTGCGCACGCGCGGGTAGCCGAGCAGGTAGGTGAGCACGAACCAGGTGTGGCTGCTGCGCTCGCCGATGCGGCAGTAGGCGATGACGTCGTCGCCGCTTCCGAGGCCGGCCTCGCCCTCGTAGATCCGCCGCAGGTCGCCCGCCGGCTTGAACGTCCCGTCCTCGGGGTTCGCGGCGCGTGCCCACGGCACGTTCTTCGCGCCGGGAATGTGGCCGCCGCGAAGCACGCCTTCCTGCGGATACTCGGGCATGTGCGTACGTTCCCCGCTGAACTCCTGCGGGCTGCGAACGTCCACGAGCGGCAGCCCCGCCGCCTGATGGCGCAGGACCTGGTCGCGGAACGCGCGGATGTGGGTGTCGTCGCGTTCGGGCGCGGTGTAAGAAGTCGGAGCGATGGCCGGCTTCTCGCGCGTCAGCGTGCGGCCCTCGCGCTCCCACTTGAGCCGGCCGCCGTCCATGACGCGGGCGTGCGTGTGCCCGAAGAGCTGGAAGATCCAGAACGCGTAACACGCCCACCAATTGCTCTTGTCGCCGTAGAAGACCACCGTCGTCTCGCGCGTCACGCCGATGCGCGACATGAGCGACTCGAACGCGCCGCGGTCCAGGTAGTCCCGGCGCACGGGATCGTTCAGGTCGGCGGCCCAGTCCACTTCGACGGCGCCGGGAACGTGGCCGGACGGATAGAGTAGCGGGTCTTCGTTGGACTCGACGACGCGCACGCCGGGATCGGCGAGGTGCGCCGCGACCCAGTCGGTGCTGACCAGCACGTCGGGGTGCGCGTAGCCGCGCTGCGAGATGTCGCTCATGAAGTACGCCTCCGGGGAACCGATGAAGGGCGTGCGACCCGGGGCACGCACGATAGCGCACCTCCCGCCGGCTCGCGACGCCGGACACGCGGTGACGCGCGCCGCGTTGAGTCTCGCTTATCGCTCCTCGTCCCACTGCGCCGGAGCGATGGCGGGGCCGCGCTCGCGCCGCGCGAGCAGCACGCGCGGGCGCCCGGAGAGGTCGTCGAGCAACCGCGCGCCGGACCAGTCGTGCGCGCCCTCGAACCACGCCGCGACCTCGCGCGCGCGATTCTCGGCCAGCTCGAGCGCCAGCAGCCCGCCGGCGACCAGGTGCCGCGGGGCGTCGTCCACGATCTCGCGCAGGTCTTCGAGCCCGCCCCCGCCCGAGTAAAGCGCGGCCGCGGGCTCCCACTCGCGAACGTCCCGCGGCAGTTCGGCGGCTTCGGACTCGGCGATGTACGGCGGGTTCGAGACGACGACCTCGAAGCGTTCGTCCTGCGCGACCGCGCCGAACCAGCGGCCTTCGGCGAAGGCGACCCGAGCCGCGAGCCCGCAAGAGGCGGCGTTCTCGCGCGCCAGCGCGAGCGCACCGTCCGAGGCGTCGGTCGCGGTCACGACGGCCGCCGGCAGTTCATCCGCGATGGCGAGCGCGATCGCCCCCGAGCCCGTGCCGAGATCGAGCACCCGCGGAGCCGGCCAGCGGTCGCGCTCGGCCGCGAGCGCGTCGAGCACCGCCTCGACCAGGCCCTCCGTCTCGGGCCGCGGCACGAGCACGCGGCGATCCACCGCGAGGTCCAGCCGCCGGAACGCCGCACGGCCGGTGATGTACTGCACCGGTTCGCCTCGTTCGCGACGCGCGAGCCAGGCTTCGAGCGTTGCGGCCTGCACTCCGTCCAGCGTCCGCGCGCCGAGCGCGCGCAGTTCACCGCGGCCGGTGCCCAGCAGGCGGCTCAGCAGTTCGGCGGCATCGGAGCGCGGCGACTCGCTGCCGTGCGCCAGGCGCGCCTCGGCCGCACGCAGCGCGGCCGCCACGGTCGGAGGGATCATGCGGTCAGCATAGTCGAACGCGCCGCCCGCGGGGCGCGGCCGGCCCCGCGAAAGGCGCCTGCGTCACGGCACGTCGGGCTCGGCCCAGGCGAGGGCGACCATCATCGCGCACGAGAACGCTCCGACGGCGACCACGATGGGCGTTCCCGGAGCCATGCGGTTGATGGAAACACTCGCTCCGCAGATGACGGCGAAGACCACGCCGGCCTTGGATTCGCCGGTGTCCGGTTCACTCCCGGCGAGCGCCCGGGTCGAGAGCGGGGCCAGAAGCAGCGCGCCGAGGGCGAGCGTCACGAGGGCGCGGCGCGAACGATCGAAACGGGACATGACAGGTTCCTCGAGGGGCGGGTGGATCAGAGCGGCTCGTCCATGAACATCTTCAGACACACCATGAACGCGGCGAACGCCGCGCCCGGATTGGGCGCGAGCGCGAGCCCGCCGGCGCAGGACGAGTACTTGACGAACTGCCTCGGGCCCGCGCCGACCTCCGGTTCGCCGTCGTCAGCGAGCGCAACGGCCGCCACCGGAGCGAACAGCAGCGGCGCCATCGTCACCGCAGCGAGCCAGCGGCGGGAAGTCTTCCGCATGTGGATCACCCCCTTTCCATGAACACGCGGGGGCGAACCGTAGGCGTCAGCGCGCAGGGGGCGCGAGGTCCTCCGTCGGCGAAAGCACGCGATCGAGCGTTCCGTCAGGTCCGAAGACGAGCGTCTCGCCGTAGACCCGCCGGCCCCAGCGGCGGCGCCAGGCGCCGGCCGAGTCCCACCACACGCCGGCCGCCAGGCCCGCGCCGACCACCAGCGAATCGGGCCGCCGCGGCACGTCCACGAGGAGCACGCCGAGCGCCGCACCGTCGTGGTCGGCCGCTCCGTCGCGGCGCAGCTCGGCGAGGCGCGCCGTGCAGTGCGGGCACTCCGGGTTCACGGCGACGATCCAGCGCCGCGCGGGCGCGCCGGGCCCCGGCGCCACCAGGCGCGCGAGCGAGGCGTCCGGCCAGCGCGGCGTCTCGTAGTGGCGCGTACGCTCCCTCCACCACATCGCTCCGAGCCCGACGAACAACACCAGCGCGAGCAGGAGCGCGAGGCGGTTGATCCGGGTCACGAGGGTCTCGGCCACGCGGGCTCCTTCATCCGGAGGGGCCGCGGCCCGGAAGGGCGCTCCCCACCCACAACTCGATCAGCCACCACTGCGCGAGGTGCGACGCGAACCACACCGCGCACGTCAGCGCGAACGCTTCGCGAAAACGGCTGCCCGTGAGTGCGGACTGAAACTCCGCCCACAGCGCGCAACGCGCCAGCGCCAGCAGCCCGGCGCCGCCGAACGCGATCGCGATGGCGCCCACGGCGGCGCCGTCGGGTGCGAACGCACGCGCTCCCGCGAGCGCCGCCGCCCACGGCCCGGCTCCGTGCCGCGCCGCGTCGAGCACCTGCAGCGCCAGCAGCTCGAGCACGCCCGTTTGCACCACCGCCACCGTGGCCGCCGCGATCGGCAGCCGCCGCCCGCGCGCGGCCCACAGCATGCCATAGAAGCCGGCCTCGGCCAGCGCCGCCAGCAGCACCGCGGCGGTCGCCACCCACGCAAGCACCTCCGGTGAGGACCACGCGTGCGCGTCCGGCGCGGGCAGCCGTCGCGGCAGGTCGCGCGCGAAGCGCGAGTGCCAGCCGTCCAGCGGCAGCCACACCAGCACCGGCCACCACCACGCCGGCCAGAACGCGACCTTCTCCCGCGGCGCGGGCTCCTCCCCGTCCCAGTCCTCGAGCATCAGCGGCTCGTTCATCCGAGCGACCCTCCCGTGCGGGGAGTCAGCACGGGACGTGCCGGGACCGAGCGCCGCGAATGCCCCGCGCTGCGCACCCGCGAGGCGTGCGCGCCGTGCGCGAAGCGTCACCCGCGGGGACGGACGCCCGGCGGCACGACGATCCGGGCCGCGGTCAGGAGCCGCCGCCGGCGAGCGCCGCGAGGCGCTCGGCGGCATCGGCCACCACCAGCGCCTCGGTCATCTCGCCGATCTCGCCCTCCATGAAGTTCGCGAGCGAGTGCAGCGTGAAGTTGATGCGGTGATCCGTCACGCGGCCCTGAGGGAAGTTGTAGGTGCGGATCTTGGCCGAGCGGTCGCCGGTCGAGACCTGCGACTTTCGCTGCGCCGCGTACTTCGCCTGGGCTTCGGCCAGTTTCGCGTCGTAGAGACGGGCGCGCAGCACCTTCATGGCCTTCGCCCGATTCTTGATCTGCGAGCGTTCGTCCTGGCAGGTCACGACGACGCCGGTCGGCAGGTGCGTGATGCGCACCGCCGAGTCGGTCGTGTTGACGCCCTGGCCGCCCTTGCCGCCCGAGCGATAAACGTCCACCCGCAGGTCCTCCTCGCGTATGTCCACGTCCACGTCCTCGACCTCCGGCAGCACCGCCACCGTCGCGGCCGAGGTGTGGATGCGGCCCGACGCCTCGGTGGCCGGAACGCGCTGCACGCGGTGCACGCCCGACTCGAACTTCATCTCGCGGTACACGCTCTCGCCCTCGAGCGTGAAGATCACTTCCTTGTAGCCGCCCACCGCCGCTTCGGAGAGGCTCATCACCTCGTGCTTCCAGCCGCGCGCGTCGGCGTACTTGGAGTACATGCGGTAGAGGTCGCCGGCGAACAGCGCCGCCTCGTCGCCGCCGGTACCGGCCCGGATTTCGACGATCACGTTCTTGTCGTCGTCCGGGTCGCGCGGCAGCAGCAGCTTCTTGAGCTGTTCGCCCAGCGCGGCCTCGCGCTCGCGCAGGCCCGGGAGTTCGGCGTTGGCCAGCTCGGCCAGCTCGGCGTCGCCGGACGCCGCCGCCTGCTCGTCGTCGGCGATCGTCCTCGCGACTTCACGGTACTCGGCGGAACGGTTCACGGTCTCCTGCAGCCGCGCGCGCTCCCGGGACAGGTCGCGCAGCCGACGCGGGTCGGTCGCCACCGCCGGGTCGGAGAGCAGCGTCTCGAGCTCGGCGTAACGTTCCTCCACGCGCCGCAGCGCCTCGGCCATGTTCGCGTCCATCATTGGATGAAGCTCAGCTCCTTCATGCCGCCTTCGGCGCGCATCTTCACCACGGTCGCGTCGTCGAGCACGCGCTCGAGCGAGCGGATCGCCACCTCGCACATCGCCAGGTCGGGCTCGCGGGTCGTGAGCAGCTGGAACTGCATGCCGGGCCAGGTGACCGCGCGCACCCACGGGCGATCGAAGTACTTGCCCGAAAGCCGGATGAACTCGAACGCGACGCCGGCGATGAGCGGCATGCAGGCGATGCGCACCAGGTGCATCGCCACGTTCGTCGGCCGCCCCACGAACGTGAACACGACGATGCTGATGACGACGACGAGGAACAGGAACGTCGTTCCACAGCGCGGGTGCAGGCGCGGGAAACGCTGGACGTTCTCCGGGGTCAGCTCGACGCCCGCCTCGACCGCGTGGATCGCCTTGTGCTCGGCGCCGTGATAGCCGAGCACGCGCGCCATCTCCTTCCACTGCGAGATGAGCAGCAGGTAGAGGACGAACGCGAGCAACCGGAAGAGCCCGTCCACGAGCCCGAAGGCGACGCGGCCGTGAAAGCCGAGCGTGCTCGTGAGCCGCGCGGGCAGCACCACGAACAGGAAGAGTCCCAACGCCAGCGCGAGCAGCAGGGTCAGGCCCTGGACCAGTGCGCCGAGTCCGCCCTTTCCTTCCTGCCCGCCCTTCGCGCCCTGCGCCGCGTCCTTCACCGGCTCGTCCTTCACCGCCTCGTCGGCGCTGAAGTTGAGCGCGAGGACGCCGACGTACATCGTCTCGAAGAGCGACACCGCACCGCGCACGACCGGCAGGCCGAGCCAGCGATGGCGCCTGGTCACCGATTCGAACGCGCGGTCCATGAACGTGACGGTGCCGTCCGCGCGGCGGACGGCGACCGCGATCTTCGACGGCGCGCGCATCATGACGCCTTCGACGACCGCCTGGCCGCCGACCGGCAGGAAGGGCATGGGGAACTCCGCGGACAAAGACTCGGGCCCCCGCGCGCGGCCGTGCGACCGGCATGCGGAGGCCCGATGTGCGTCGCTAGCCGTTCGAAGCTTCGGACTTCTCCGCCTTCTCGGCCGTGACCTTCGCGTAGCGCTTGCGGAAGCGATCCACGCGGCCGGCCTTGTCGAGCAGCTTCTGCTTGCCGGTGAAGAACGGGTGGCAGCTCGAGCAGATGTCGAGGTGAACCTTGCCGTCCGAGGAGTGCGGCTTGAGCGTGGTGCGCGTGCTCCACTCCGCTCCGCAGCCGTAGCAGTGGAACGGGCGCATCTCGTAGATCGGATGAATGCCTGCCTTCATCTGGGTGCTTCTCCGCTGCGGCGGCGTTCCCCGGCGTCCGGGCCGGCGCCGCTTCGCGCGACGCGGGACTGCGGATGGTGCCGGGCGCTCCGCCTGGGTAGGGGTGGTAAGAGGGCGGCGAGTATGCCCGAGCGGCGGGTCCGCGGGCAAGCAGGGGGCTGGCTCTGCTTTGCGCCGCTCCAACGCAAGCCAGTCCCGCCCAAGTCCAACGCGATTCCGTCCTCCCGAAGACAAACTGCGCCGCTCGCCGATCCCAAGTCTATTTGCGCGTTGTTACGCGAGCCGACCGTTCTCAAACCCCAGCCGGCGCCGGCTGGTCAGAGGACAGAATCACTCCTGAACGGCCGACGTGGCCGCGGGAAGCGCCATCGCGGGCACGAGGTGGGGACAGGACCCGGCGCAGAAGCGTATGGTCCCCGACATGTCGGATCCGGAGGAGCAAAGCGACCGCCCCCTCGCAGGGCCCGTGTCCCCGGCGGCGTGGATCGTGGCCATCGCCGCCGACGTCGTTCAGTTCGCGGCACTGCCCCTGTTCGTCGAGGGCGCGCTCTCACCACTGAACGATGCGCTCGACGTGGCAGTCGCGGTGGCCCTTGTCTGGATGCTTGGCTGGCACATCGCGCTGTTGCCCACCCTCATCGCGGAACTGATTCCGGTCGTCGGCATCGCACCGACCTGGACGACGGCTGTCGCGATCATCGCACTCGCACGGCGAAAGCGCGCCGTCACATCGTCGCCCGCGGCCGCCGCACCTTCGGACGGCTCGCGGGCCGAGGTGATCGAAGCGCGGCCGCGGGTTCCTCCGCATCCGACCGAATGAACCCACCCCTCCACGGAGTTATCGGACCCGCGTGAGTCTGGTCGTCACCGACCCGCCACCCGCTTGCGCGGAGACGAAGTACAATCCTGGTGCGACATCGGTCCCAGCGGTATCGCGGCCGTCCCACTCGAGCCGGCGCTCGCCCGCTTCAAGCCATTCATCGT
The DNA here is from genome assembly GCA_020847735.1 of Candidatus Eisenbacteria bacterium. Taxonomy (NCBI): domain Bacteria; phylum Candidatus Eiseniibacteriota; species Candidatus Eiseniibacteriota bacterium. The sequence goes on along the minus strand of JADLBL010000011.1, from coordinate 52,883 downwards.
GAAGCGTTCGCACCACCTTTCCCTGCACGTCGTACACCCGGACCAGAGCCGCTTCGGCCCGAGGCAGCGCCAGCGTCACCGTCGTCCGAGCCGTAAAGGGATTGGGGCCGCTCGCCCGCCACTCCAACGTCGAGATGCGCGCCGGTGTGCGCACGTCCACCGGGCCAAGATGCAGCACCTCACCGTTCCAGGTGAATCGTAACCGGTAGCGATACTCACGGCCCGGCTCGACTCCGGCGTCCACGTACTCCGCTTCGCTCGCGCCACCCGCGAGGGTCACCGAGCCGACCGCTTCCTCCGAGCCGCTGCCTTCACTACGCAGAACCACCAGGCCCGAGAGCCCTTGCAGGTCATTGACGCGCCAGTGGAGCCGCACGCCGGCCGCCACCGGCTCGGCCGCAAGGTCGGAGACCGCCGCCACCGCCGTCGGCACGTCCACGATGCGCGCCCCATAGATGTCGCAGCGGTTCGGCCAGTCGCGAAAGTCCGTCCACGCCACCATGCCGAAGTCGTCGCCCGCGGCCAGCGCGATGCGATCGCCGATCAGCTCCGCCGACTGGCTGCCGTCCCAGGGGTTGAAGCCCGCGCGAAGCGGCAGGTCGGGCCCGAAGCTGGCGCCACCGTCCACCGACACCGCCGCGTAGGGGCGCACTTCGTTGCCGAATGCCGAGCCACGCCGGTCGTACCAGGCCACGTACACGCGCCCCTGACCGTCCACGGCCACGTTGGGCTGATGCTGGTCCGCTCCCGCCGGGTCGTGGTTGACCCGGACCCTGGGCGACCACGTTACGCCGCCGTCGGTCGAGCGGATCAACACGATGTCCCGCATGTCGCGCGCCACCGATCCGGGAGCCACCTGCCAGGTGCGAAGGCGAAGAAAATAGTATGGCGCCTCGATGGTGCTTCCGGTCAAGCTCAGCAGGTAGCGTCCGGTGCGCGGCAACGTCACGACTGGCGCCTTGCCGTGGGCTCCGTTCTCCAGGTCCCGGTTTCCGAGCATGAGCAGCCACGCGAGCGACAGAAGGCTGCCATCCGGAAGCTGCTCGAGGAGCTGGCAGCCCTTGCCGTAGACGCTCGGGGAGTCACCGTCGAGCTGGATCGTCTGACCGGCGGCGCCGTCGAAGGCGAACCAGTCCCGGTCTACCGGGCCGGTGTGGCCGCCGCTCCAGAGCGAGCCGCTGATGTTGCTGTCGAGCGTCACCATCTGTGCGTTCGCGGGAGTGTCGTTGAGCTCAGTGTCAACATGAGTGACGGTTGCGGGCGCGGGCGTTCCCTCGGCATGCTCGGCCCAGGCGAGGTAGAGGGTGCCGCGCGATGGGTTGTTGCTGCGATCAATCGCGAGCGTCGGAAAGTTCGGGGCGCCCCGCACGAGGCCTTCGCGGTAGTACGGGTAGCTGCGGAGTCCCATACCGAAAGGCACGTTCCAGCCCACGGGCGTTGTCGCAAGGTTGTCGAGCATGCTGGTCACGACACTCGGGGGCGAGAACGTCGCGCCGAGGTCCGCCGAGCGGCGCATGAGGACCTGACCCAGGGCGTAATCCACCCAGGTCACGTAAAGCGAGCCGTCCGGCCCCACGACCAGGCTCGAACCGTTGCAGTTCGGACTGCTGAGGTCGAGGTGCGATGACCACGTTGCCCCTGAATTCAACGAACGGAGGAACCAGATTGTGCTTTGGTACGGTGCGTTGCAGCGGGTGAAGGTGGTGTAGACACGTTCACCGAGAGGGTCCGCTCCGATGACCGGCAAATCGTCTGGTCGGTCGTAATCGCCACCTTCATAGCCGCACGAAACCGCTGGCGTCCAGCTCGGGACATCGAGCGCCGGCCGGCGATAGTAGAAGTGCCCGATGTTGTCCACGAGCAGGTGCACGGCTCCCCCTTGCCCCGTAGCGATCGCCAAGGGAACTTGAGCACCCCAGTAAGGAGGAATGGCGAGTGGCAATACCCACTCATTGGTCCAGGTGACGCCACGGTCCATCGAGATTCCGTAGGAGACATTGTTCGGGTACGCGTCGGCACCACCCCAAGCACCGAAGGCCCCCTGTCCTTGAGCCACCAGTTGCGGATCGTGGTAACGAGTGGAAATACTGGTCGAGAGTCGTTGCTCTGGCATTGCGGTCTGGGCCCAGCCCCCACGCACCAACAGAGTTCCGACGACAAGCACCACGACAAGGAGCGCTTCTCGGTGGCGCCGAGTCCACAACGGACGGTGCGCGTGGTGCTCGCGAAACGAGCAGTTGGGGAAGTGCTCGGTCCTCATGGCAGCACCACCAGCTTGCGCTGCGCCCGGAACGTGCCGGCCACCACCCGGAACGAGTAGATCCCGGGCGCCAAGCGCGGACCGTTCGTGTGCCGCAGGTCCCACTCCAACGCCTGCCGGCCTGCGGCGTACTCGCCGTCGAAGCGCCTCACCCGGCGACCCTGCGGATCGAAGATCTCCAGGCGAACGCTCGTGCGCCGCGGCAGATCGAACGCCAGCCGGACCGTGCCGTGCGCCGGGTTGGGCGCCGCCGGGTGAACCGCGAAGGCGGTCGGAAGGCCACTCGGCTCATCCTTCGCCAGGCGACCGGCGAGCAAGTGCGCCAGCGAAGGCGCCACCGGCGTGCCCGTCGCCTCCAGCAGCCACGTGCGCGCGCCCTCCTGCGGCGGCGCCAGATCACCGAAGAGCAGCGAGAGCGTGTCGCCCGCGACCATCGCCAGGGTCGTGTCCACCGTGCCACCTACCGCGTCGAACGCTTCACCGGCGAAAGTGCTCACGGCATGAACGAGAGGCGCCGGCCGCGCCACGACCGCGCTCGCACCTGCGAGCTCACCGGCGAAACGCAGTGCATGGGCGCCCTTGAACGTGAGCCGCAGCCGTTCGGTCCGAACCTCCGGCAGGGCGGTTACGTCCCAGTCACGCCGCGGGTGAACCACCGCCAACTGTGTCCACACCCCGTCGCCAGGGTCGCGCTCGACGAGCACGCCGGCCGACTGGCTCCCGCCTGCCATCAGCTCGAGCACAAGCGTGCGCGCGGCCGGTGACACCTGCCCCGGCAGGGAGATCTCGAGCACCTCGCCCGAGTCGGCGTAGACCGGCTCGGCTCCAAGACCGGTCGCCCGCGCCGTGACATCGCGCCCCATCCGGTCGCGAGCGAGCGTCGTGGCGGCGCGAACGCCTGCCCGCAACTCCCCAGACGGGGCCACAACCACCTCGGTTCCCTCCGCGTGGTCGGCCGCGAGTAGTCGCACCTGCGAGACGAGCAGCCCGCGGCTCTCGCCCTGGCGGAGGTACGCCCGCCGCTGACCACCGACCAGTCCCGGCGGCTGCCGCAGGCGCAGCATGTCCCGTGCTCGTGCGCCGAGCGGCACGCCGGGGAAGAGCGTGTTCTCGTTCGCGGATGGGCTGCCCGCGCCGGGCTTCCCGAAGTCGCCCCGGCTCGCCGTCTGGGCACGAGTGCCGTACTGGCCGCCGCCCCCACCGCCCGAGCTGCCGCCGTCGTCACACTGGACGGCGTTCGTCACGAGTTCGTTGGAGAGCGCCGAGCTGTCGGCGTTGTCACCGATCGCCTTCAGAGCAAACCGGTACCAGACCTGGTCCTGCAGACCGTCCACCATCACCTCCTCGGTCGCGAAGACCGCCTGGGGCGCCGCAGTCGCCTTCGCCGTCCACTGGTTGAAATGCGGCGGGCTGCTGTTGAGCGTCCAGCGCAGGTTGTAGCTCCTCGCCTTGCCCGAAAACGCCAGCGTGTCGTCATCGGCCGGGGCGTTCCAGCGCAGCCGAATCGCCGGCGTGCTCTCGCACGCGTTGACCTTGCTCAGGTTCATGTACGTCCCACCCCGCGGGGGCACGACGTCGAGCGAATCGCGCTGGGCGCCCGCAGGTCGGCGCACCGTCACCCACCTGGCAAGCGAGGGCACGGGCAAGGAGCTGGCACCGGTGCCGCGGCCGAGGGTGACGAACAGCATGTACTCACCCGGCGGCGCGTAGAAGCTGTCGGGCGGCGCCCACGCCAGCAGACGCGCCGGGGCCGTCCGCGCCACGAACGCCAGCGGCACGAAGCGCTGGCTCTGGTCGAAGCCGTGCGTGACTGCCGCCGGCCGCAGCAGAGCGACGCTGCGAATCGAGTCCAGATCGGCCGCGTCGGCGAGCGTCAGTGTGAACGGCTCGCCGTAGCGCAGGACCTCGGGCCCGTCGGCGATCGCCGGGCGATGCGCATAGCTATCGCCGCTGAACAGGTACGGCGGCTCGAAGATGCTCACCGTCACCCGATCCGCCAGGTTCGGATCCTCGCCCCCTGAGGTCATCACGCGTCCGTCCGGAAGGAGCAGTGCGGCCGAGTGATAGTTGCGGATCTTGTGATCTTCTCGCAACGAGTCCCCGATCGCGTTCCAGGATCCCGCACCGACTCGCCAGAGTTGTGGGCGCTGGACAGGCAAGCCGCCATCGCTGAGCGGCTTGGTCACGCCCCCGGTCGCCAGAACGTCGCCGGTGGGCAGCAACGTCAAATTGTGATTCATCCGGGCGGTCAACGGGGCGTTCCCTTGTCCTCCGTAAACCTCCCACGCCGGCATCTGCCCCGCCGCGATCTCGATCGTTTCGGTCCGGGCATGCGCCGTACCCTGGTCGCTGGGGCCGTGCGAGCCCGCCCGCAGCACCTTCCCCGGCCGGTACATGACCGCCGATCCCATCACCGCGGCATCCATGAAATGGTGGGAGGCGTCGTCCGACCACTGGTTCGTGGCGAGGCTGTAGAACCGCCGGTACGGCTGATCCAGCCGATCCGCCGGGGCCGGACCGGCGTTGAAGAGCCGTCCGTCCGGCAACACGAACAGGTAGGGATACGCCGAGATGGATCGCTGGCTGAGCGAATCCTGGCTCGTCACGGTGGTCCACGTTCCCTGCGGCGCCGACCACGGCGAGCACGACGGCGACGTGCCGCTCGGATCGTACGCTTCCAGGCTGCTCTCGTTGATGTAGCCCGCGTCCCCGTACGCGAGCAGCGACAGGCCCTTGGTCGGCGGCATGGCGGGAAAACCCCGGGCCCGCACGGGTGGCTGGAACCACTTGTTCTTGACCCCGGATCCGTAGCTTTCGACCTGAATGCACCACACCGAGTCCGTGAGCCCGCCCGCCTGGCCGTCGCCGTTCAGATCGCCGCCGACCACCACCAGCCGCTCGCTCCAGCTGTCGTAGGCCATCGCCGCGCGCGCGCGCGGCAGCGGACCTGGCTTCTGATTGCACGACCACGCGATCCAGTCCCATTCGTAGTTCGGACCCGCCGCGGTCGTGTCCGAACGGCTCAGCGCCCACAGGTGCGAGTCGAGTCCGTTGGTGCAGCGCGCATCGGCGTCCGTCAGCAGATTGCCGCGCCCGTCCTGGCCGCCGAACAGGTAGAACTTGTGCGACTCCCCGCGCAGCATCGGCCGCTGCTGCGTCGCCATGTGCCCCTGGCGCGCCTTCGGCGAGCCCCAGACCGGATCCGTCGCCGGCCGCAATGCCTGCCACTGCGCCGGCGCGACGCTGCCCACACCGAAGGTGTAGAGGCTGTCCGGAGCGAGGGTGCTGTCGTTCGTCTGCCCGCCGAACACGACGAGCCGCGCGTACGGAGCCCCGCTCACGCCGGCATCGCCCGGGTCGAACCACAGCGTGTGGCCGTAGCGGGCACGACCCGGCGTGTCGTCGGGCAGCACACGCTGCCAGGCAAGGTCCTGCACCTGCCGGTAGTAGCCGTCCACCAGGCGCGAGGCCGAGGGACGGACCCGCCCGAGCCACAGATCGCTCAGCGCGTGCCCGCTCGAATCGAGGCCGCCGAACAGATAGCAGGCCAGACTGTCCTGCGCGCCGGTCAGAGTCGTCCTCGCATCCCCCCAGGTCACGCCCGCCCAAACCATCGCCGCGCGCGTGCGCGGGCACGGAATCGCCTCGGGCAGGCCGGGGGTCGCGTCGTAGTCCATCTGATTGAGCCGGATCCAGGTCATGACCGAATCGTTCGGCAGCGGCGAGGGCTGCACGAGCCAGGCATCTCCCAGCACCGTGTCCTCGGCGGCCGACACCACCTGCCGGCCACCGAAGATCACCGCCGTGCCGCTCGGGATGCCGGCCTGCGCGTGGTCCTCCCGCGCACGCGGGTACTGCCCCGCAGTCGGAAAGTTCTTCCGCACCCGGGTCAGCCCCGTGGGCGGCGTTATCTCCGCCGGCACCGCCGTCGTGTCGCCCCAGTAGTATCGCGCCGCGAACGCCAGCGAACGCCACGTGCGGTCGCTGGCGCCGGCGTTCGTGCGGCCGCCGTAGGCCCCGAACCAGCTCCGCGCTTCACCCGCCGCCGCCAGCGTGCGCCCGTCCGGCAGCGCCGTCGCCGTCGCGTACCAGCGCTCGGCCGCCATGGTCGCGTCCGTCGTCCACGGATTCGCCGCCCCGCCGAACCACGCCGGATCAAATGTGTACACCGTCTCGCAGGCGTTCCGCGGCTGGTAGTTCCCGCCCAGGAACAGCATCCGCCCATCGGGCAGCACCGAATGTCCGTTGCAGAACAGGTCGTTCACCGCCGTGTCCGGATGCGCGACCGATTCCAGCACCGACAGCGAGTCCACGAAGGTCGCCGGTGGCAGCCGCAGCGTGTCGTCGTCCGCGAAGAATCGCCACAGCTTCATCTTCTGGTTCGAGCCCGACTCCCCGAACAGGAACACCTTGGCCGCGTTCGACTGCGGCTCGCGCAGCAGCACGACGTGCGTGCCCACGACGCCGAGATCACCCGTGCTCGACCACCGGCCGGTCGTGCTCAGGGATGCCGCACGAGTTCCGGGGGGGGGCAAATTGCGTGAGAAGCATCGCGAGCACCACGACCTTCCGACCGGTGCCTGCCGGCGCGGGCAGCGACGTGCGTTGCGTGACGGACGACGGCATGGCGGCCTCCTCCGAACGGGCCTGCGGCCCGCGATGAGCCGAGTCGTCCCGGGGCCGCTGACCGCCACGCCGCGATGGATCGCCGAGCGTCCGTCCCAGGGTGCGAAACGACATCCTCTCCCTGCTCGATTCGGGGGTGGGAAAAGGTTACGCGCTGAATGTCGAACTGGGAAGGAATTGTTCACGGCGGCTTCATGGACATGCTGCGAGCGAGTCCAGGATCCGGCGAATGGGTCGGCCCCCGACCCTGGACCTACCGCTGCTCGCGCGGGTCGCCGATCACGATTCGCGCGGCGCTGCCGTCGGCGCGGGCGACGCAAATGCGCGAGCGCGGCCAGGCGCCGGCGAGGAACGCGATGCGGCGGCCGTCGCGCGAGGGGCGGGCGTAGAAGGCCTCGATTCCTCCCAGCACGACCTGGTTCGAGCCGTCGGTCGCGATGGTGGTCAGCAGCCTTCGGCCCGCCGGGGTGAGCCCGGCGAACAGCAGCCGTCCGTCGGGCAGGAAGCAGGGATGGATCGCGCCCGCGTCGGTCGTGGGCACGACCGCGGCGTTCGAGCCGTCGGCGCTCGCGACGTGCAGGCGATCGCCGCCCGCGTCACGCGCGTACCAGACGAGCTTCGTGCCGTCGGCCGACCAGGCCGGATTGTGCGAGTCGGTCGAATCGTTCGTCAGCCTTCGTGGGTTCGAGCCGTCGGCGTTCATCACGAACAGCTCCTGCGCGCCGTCGCGGTTCGAGGTGAATGCGATCCGGTCGCCGCGCGGCGACCATGCCGGCTCGCGATCCACCGCCGGGTCGCGCGTCAGCCGCCGGGCGTCGGACCCGTCCCGCCGGGCGCTGTACACGTCCCAGTTGCCGTCCACCTGCGCGCCATAGACGAGCCGGCGGCCATCGGGCGAGAAGTCCACCCACTGCGCGTTCGGAACGAGGCGCACGCGCCGGGTGCCGGCGGGAGTCGAGCTCCAGATGCTCCAGCTCGGCGAGCTGTCCGGCTCGACGATCGAGTACTCGGACCAGGCGATCGTCTGGCCGTCGGGCGACCAGGCGACGTCCTGCCGGAACGACGGCGGCGTGGCGGGCGCGGCCGGCGTCGCCGGCGCGGACGGAACGGCGGATTGCGGCGCGACGGACACCGCCAGACCGGCGAGCAACGCCGCCAGCGCGAGAGCGACGCGTGCGAACTTCACCCGCCGCGCCGCGCGCACGCGCTCCCTTCCGCGATCGGCCCCGGCGACGCGGGCACGGGGCGCGTCACGCCTTAGGCTTCAGCACCGGCAGACCCTGCGCCCGCTTGAGCGCGGCCATCTCGCCCGCGTGCCAGAGGTTGTGCTGCACGGCGCCGTGCAGCTGCACGTATGCGCTCGACGCGCCTTCCTTGAGAGGCCGGTCGAGCCTCGAGTCGGGAAACGCGCGGGCGGCCCGGACGAGCGCCGCGTTGGAACGCCGGAGTTTCGCGAGCGTCGCGTTCCACGCGGCCAGGGTGGGTTTCGGAGCGGGCGGCCAGTCCTTCGGACCGCCGAGCTTGATGACCGGCCAGCGACCCGCGAGATGCGCACGCACCGCGTCCTGCCAGACGATCTGATGAAGCGCCAGATCCCAGATGCTCTTCCAGCCGGAGATCGGCCTCGCGGCGGCCTGCTTCGGCGTGAGCCCCGCCAGCACTTCGAGCACCGACGGGCCGTGCCAGGCGGGCCCCGCGAGGCTGCGGTGAAGCTGGTCGGCGATGCGTGCGGTTTCCTTCATGGATCCTCCGGGCGGAACGGACGCCGCACGCAGGATAGCAGCACGAGCCCGCGGGACTTCGCAAGGAAGTCGGGTACGGCGTGCCGGGCGGCCGCGCGCGCGGGCCGCCGGCCGGCACGCGCGGAGCCGCTGAAGGATCAGGAGTTCATGTTCTCGAGAAACTTCTTGTTCGTCTTGGTGTCGCTCATGCGCGTGATGAGGAACTCCATCGCCTCGACCGGGTTCAGTTCGTTGAGAAACTTGCGCAGGATCCAGACACGCGAGAGCACGTCGGGCGCGAGCAGCAGCTCTTCCTTGCGGGTGCCGGAGCGGTTGATGTCAATGGCCGGAAAAATGCGCTTGTCGGCGATCTTGCGATCCAGGACCAGCTCGGAGTTTCCGGTGCCCTTGAACTCCTCGAAGATCACCTCGTCCATGCGCGAGCCGGTCTCAATGAGCGCGGTCGCGACGATCGTGAGCGAGCCGCCGGCTTCGATGTTGCGCGCCGACCCGAAGAAGCGCTTGGGGCGCTGCAGCGCGTTCGCGTCCACGCCGCCCGACAGGATCTTGCCCGAGTGCGGCACGACCGTGTTGTGCGCGCGCGCCAGGCGCGTGATCGAATCGAGCAGGATGACGACGTCGCGGCCGTGCTCGACGAGGCGCTTGGCCTTCTCGATCACCATTTCGGCGACCTGCACGTGGCGCTCGGCGGGTTCGTCGAAGGTGGACGAGACGACCTCGCCCTTCACCGAGCGCTGCATGTCGGTGACCTCCTCGGGGCGCTCGTCAATCAGCAGCACGATGAGCACCACCTCGGGATGGTTCTCGGCGATGGCGTTGGCGAGCTTCTGCAGCAGCACCGTCTTGCCCGCCTTGGGCGGCGAGGTGATCAGCGCGCGCTGGCCCTTGCCGATCGGCGAAAGCAGGTCAATGATGCGCGTCTCGAGGCAGCGGTCCTTGGTCTCGAGGTTGAGCTTCGCGATGGGGTAGAGCGGCGTCAGGTTGTCGAACAGGATCTTGCCCTTCGCCGACTCGGGGCTCTCGAAGTTCACGGCCTCGACGCGCAGCAGCGCGAAGTAGCGTTCGCCTTCCTTGGGCGGCCGCACCTGCCCCGACACGGTGTCGCCCGTGTGCAGGTCGAAGCGTTTGATCTGCGAAGGCGAGACGTAGATGTCGTCGGGCCCCGGCAGGTAGTTGTATTGCGCCGAGCGCAGGAAACCGTAGCCCTCGGGCAGGATCTCGAGCACGCCCTCGTTGAAGATCAGGCCGTTCCGCTCGGTCTGGCCCTCGAGGATCATGAAGATCAGCTCCTGCTTGCGCAGGCCGCTCGTGCCGGTGATCTCGAGCTCCTGACAGATGCGCAGCAGCTCGGACATGGTCTTGCCCTTGAGCGCCTGCAGCTCGAGCGTCTGCGCGCCCGGTGCCGTGCCGACGGACGGGGTCGCGGGGGCTTCGCCGGTCTCGGGCGCTGCCGGGATCTCCTGGGGTTCCATGCGCGGTCGCCTTGGCTGGAAGTGGGCGCCGCCCCACGTCACGCCGAAGGCGCGCGTGCGGCGGTGTGGCCGTGGACGGCGCTGGGCCGCTGGCCTCGTGGTCGGCTCGGGTGCGCGAACGGGTCCGCGACGGGCGCGAACCGGATGCTGCGGAGACATTCCTCGTGGCTGGGAGCGTGAAACGGATCGGCTGGGACCGGTGAGACCGGTCGAACGGCTCCTGGGATGCGGGGATCGGGAAGGCTGGCGTTCGGGGCCCGCGGGGCGGGGCCGTGGTCGGCGGCGCGTGGCTGGCGTGGTGCGCCTGAACGACGGGTGAAATTTAGTGAGGTGCGCGGCGCGGTGTCAAGAACGGGAATCGATTCGCGGGGCTTTTCGCCCCGGCGTCACCGGTTGTCGGCGGGTGCCCGCCGGCTCCGCAGGTCCAAGGAGGCCTCGCCGGTCGTGCAACTCCGCCCGCACGGCGCGTGCGCTTCGCAGCCGGGGCACGGCAGCAGGGTCCGGAGCCGTCCTGCGGCCGGCCGGCTAGCAGCTTCGATTTCAGGTCGCTAGCGCGTAATCGCAGGCCGGGCGGGGCGTGGCATCGCCATTGCTCGATGCTCCGGTGCGGGGCGCGTGAGTCGCGTCCTACCATCCGAGCCTGCCATCTCCAGCGTGGCTTGCGCCCCCGCGAGGTCTTCCGGTACGACGCGCCGGCTCTCCCTGGGCCGGCGTTGTCGTTCGTGCGGCCCGCCTCCCGGTCGCCCGGGCGTCAGCGCCGCGTCAGCGCCAGTTTCACGTGCACGGTGGCCGGATCGCTCGTGCACCAGTCCGGCAGGTCGGCGATCGCCAGTTCCGCCCGGACCGTGTCGCGCCGGCCGCTGAGGTCGAGCGGCGCGAGCACGAGGGAGTCCAGCCCGCCCAGCGATTTCGCGGCGCCGGTCACCTTCACGAAGGGCGGATCCAGCCGGACGAATCCGCCGAACTCGAAGCCGGCGGCGGGAACGCCGACCACGCGCGCCGCGATCGGCAGCTCCCGCGTCGTGCGGCCGTCGATGTCGATCTCGATCATTCGCGGACCGATGAGATTCTCGACCGTCACGCCCTGCTCCGACATCGGCAGATCGGCGGGGGTCAGCGCGCGGCTGAAGCGCCCGGTTCCCGCGCCCAGCAGCGACAGCTTGAGTCGCGGCTCGCGCACGCGCATGCCGATCAACTGCTTCCAGGTCCCGCGCATCTGCGCCTGCACGACCGCGGGGGCCGGCCCGCTCAGCGCGAGCGAATCGGGCAGGTCGGTGAACTCGACCGGAAAGGACAGCAGCATCGTCGTGCTGCGGTCCGTGTAGACGTTGAGATACACGGCCACGGCCAGCAGCAGGGCGGTGAACTTGAGCCCGAGATTGTCGAACAGCCAGCCGCGCAGGACGTTCATGTCCGGGTCAGCATACGCGGCGGGCGGGCGGCGCGGAAGGCTCCGCTGGCCCCGGGCTACTCCGCTCCGTCGGCGTCGTCCTCGCCCTCGCCAGGCCGGTGAAGGCCGTGTTTCTCGAGCCGCGAGTAGAGCATCCGGCGGGTGAGGCCCAGCAGCCGCGCGGCGCGACTCTTGTTGCCGCCCGCGCGCTCGAGCGCCTTGAGGATCAGCTCGCGCTCGATGGTCTCGAGCGACAGGCCCTCCTCGGGGATCTCGGGCACCCACGTCCGCTGGACGCGCTGCTCGGGGCGCGCGAAGGACAGGTGCGCGGGCTCGATCGGGTCGCTGCCGGCCAGGATCAGAGCCCGCTCGAGCGTGTTCTCGAGTTCCCGAACGTTCCCGGGGAACGCGTAGCCTTCGAGCTCGCGGGCGGCGTCGGCGCTCAGCTTCTCGGGCGCGGCGCCCTGGCGACGCAGAAAATGCGCCGCGAGCCGGGCGACGTCGCCCGGACGTTCGCGCAACGGCGGCAGCACGATCGGAAAGACGTTGAGGCGGAAGAACAGGTCCTCGCGAAACGTCCTTTCCCGGACCATGTCCTCGAGCGGGCGGTTCGTCGCCGCGAGGATGCGCACGTCCACGGTGATGGGGGCGTTGCCGCCGACGCGCGTGAACGTCTTCTCCTCGATCACCTGCAGGAGCTTGACCTGCAGCGACACGGGCAGCTCGCCGATCTCGTCGAGGAACAGCGTGCCGCCCGCGGCGTCCTCGAAACGGCCCGGCTTCTGGCGCACCGCGCCCGTGAACGCGCCCCTCTCGTGGCCGAAGAGCTCGCTCTCGAGCAGCGCCTCGGGAAGCGCGCCACAGTTGACCTTCACGTACGGTCCGCCCGAACGGCGGCTGAGCGCGTGAATCGTGCGCGCGAAGAGGTCCTTTCCGGTGCCGCTCTCGCCGCGCAACAGCACGGTCGAGTCCGTGGCGGCGACCTTGCGCGCCAGTTCCAGCGCGCGCCGGGTCGCCGGCGCCTCGCCGACCACCGGGAGCGCGGCCGCGCGCAGGCCCTCGACCGTCGCCGAAAGGCGGCGCACGTCGCCGCGCAGGCTGGCGCGCTCGCGCGCGGACTGGAGCGCGAGCGCGATCACCTCGCCGAAGTCCCCCTCCTTCTCGACGTAGTCCCACGCGCCCAGCTTCAGCGCCGCGCGCGCGGTTTCGAGCGCGGCGTAGGCGGTCATCACGACGACGACCGTCTCGGGCCAGCGCTCGCGAACGGCCGCGAGCACCGCCATCCCGTCGGGGGGCGCCATGCGCAGATCCGTGACGACGGCGTCGAAGCGCGACTCCTCGAGGCGCCGGAGCGCGGCGGCCCCGCCGTTGACGAAGGCGGTCTCGAAGCCGGCGTCGCGCAGCTCGGCGGCGACGAGTTCGGCGTTCTTGACCTCGTCGTCCACGACCAGGACCTTCACGCGTCCCTCCCCTGCGCCCGGTTCAGCGGCAAACCTGGACGATTCCGTTGGGCTCGCTGGTCTCGGCCCACGGTCCGCTATCAATGCGCACGCGCACGTACCCCGCGGCCGTCTTCTTCTGAACGCGCACGCAACGCAGGGCGCCGATGACCTTGTAGGAGGAATTGCCGCAGTCGAAGATTCCCTGCCCCTCGTCGATCTGGCCGTCCCAGCACGTGTCCGACTGGATCTCGATCCGGTAGCGCTTCGAGCAACCGCCGGTCGCGAGCGAGCCGGCCAGCACGGTGGCGAGCAGGAGCAGCAAGGCGAGCTTTCGCTTCACGAGGTTCTCCGTTCGAAAGTCACGGCTTCGTGCGTCGGCAACCGCGGCAGACGTTAGCCTTCCCGAACGCTTCGCATCAACCGCCGGCGCCCGGGCGCGGCTGCGACGGGGCGACGGGCAGGAGCCGGAACGTCGCGCTCACGCCCGTGCCGCCGCCGGGGCTGCTGGCCACGGCGAGCCGGCCACCGGCGCTCTCGACGAGCCGCTTCGAGAGGAACAATCCGAGCCCCGTGCCCCTCGCCTTGGTCGTGAAGAACGGCTCGCCAAGCCTGCGGACGACATCCTCCGCCATGCCCGGGCCCTCGTCGCGCACCGACAGCGCCGCGCGCCCGCCGTGACGCTCGAGGGCGACGCGCACCCTGCCCCCCGGCGGCGAGGCCTCCAGCGCGTTGAGCACCAGGTTCAGGCAGACCTGTTTGAGCGACTCGAGATCGAGGCGGACGACGGCCGGCGAGGCAAGGTCGCCGGCGCGATCGAGCACGCAGCCGCGGGCCCGCACCTCGCCCTCGAGCAGGTCCAACGTCGCGCCGAGCGCGTTGGCGAGGTCGCCGGTCTCGCCCGGGTTCGCTTCGATCCGGGCGAACTGCAGGTAGCGGCCGACCGTGCGGCCGAGCCGGTCCACTTCCTCGATCACCGAATCGGCCATGCGCTGCGCCTCCGGTTCGAGCTTGCCGAGCCGTTTGGTCGAGCCGCGAATGATCGCCAGCGGATTCTTGATCTCGTGCGCGAGCGTCGCGGTCATGCGCCCCATCGCCGCGAGATTGTCCGCGCGCGTGAGCTGCCGCTCGAGCGCGAGCGTCCGGCCGATTCCCCGCACGAGGATGCCGGCCAGCACGGCGATCGCGAGCAGGCTCACCAGCGCGACGAGCGTCAGGCGCCGCCCCAATCGCCGCAGCTCTCCCGCCCATTCGGGATGAGCCTCGGCGACCAGCACCGCGACGACACGGCCCTTGTCGATCACCGGATGGAACGCCGTGCGCACCTCGCTTCCTTCGCGCGTCAGGGGCGGCCCGCTCGTCGCCTCGCCCGCGATCGCGCGTTCGAGCGCGGGACGTGCGAGCGAGTCCCACATGCTGATCGCGCCGATTCCCTCCTCGGCGCGGCGCACGTCGTAGAGCACCGCCCGCGTGGTGTCCACGAGCTGGAAGTCCTCGAATCCGGTCACGGCGCAAAGCATGTCGAGTTGCGCCTGCACCTCGAGAAAGCCCCCCGTCTCGGCGCCGAACTGCCGCAGCTCGGCGATCGCGGAGGGTGCGACCTGGGTCGCGGCGATGTTGGCGACCCGCGCCACGCGCGCACGGAACTCGCCTTCGAACGCGGCGCTGAGGCCCCGGTAGGCGAGCGCCGCCGCGAGCGCCGTGACCAGCGCGGCGACGAGCGCGAAAGCGAGCGTGTAGGTCTGGCTGCGGTGCACGCTCGGGACGCTAGCCGCCGCTCGAGGCGCTGGTCACCCGCACGAGCGTCGCGATCTGACCGGCGTGGCGCGCGGTGTGCTCGGCGGCGTGCGAGAGCAGGCCGATCACGGTGGAGGGAAGCTTCGCGCGTCCGACCTCGCGGGGCGTGAACAGATCGTCCTCGAAGTAGGTCGAGAGGTCGTGCAGGACGGACTCGATGGCTTCGTTCACCCGCCGGACGAGTTCGGCGCGCTCTGGTCGCGCCGCGTCCACGTTCCGTTCGGCCTCCAGGTCCGCGAGCTGCGCCGCGCTCAGCGATTCGCCGCGGGCGTAGGTGGCGAGGCGCACGAGGCTGCCAGCCAGATGGGCGGCGTGATAGCCGATGGACGCCGAGCCGCCGGGGCGGGCCCAGATGCGTTCGTCGCTGAGCGACGCCAGCAGGGGCGGCAGATCCTCGCGCACCTGCAGCAGCGAATGGGCGACCGGCTGAAGCGCCGGCGGCAGCTCGGGCACGGGGCCGCGAAGCCAGACTTCGGGGCGGGGCTTTCCGGGTGACGCTGGAGCTTTGGCGGTCATGACGCGAAGGCTAGCCGAGCCGGCGGCGCGTGGCGAGCCGGAGAACGCGTGACGCCCGCGGGAATGCTCCCTCCGCGGGCGCCCTGCCTCCCTGCGAGCCGTGAAGCCCGGTCAGCTCTTCGCGGCCGCTTTCGCTTCCATGCGCATCAGGTGGATCGCCAGCCCGTCGGCATCCTCCGCGGCCTCTCCGATCGCCTCGGTCATGGTCGGGTGGGCGTGGATCGCCTGCGCGAGGTCGGCGATGTTCAGGTCGGCCCCGATCGCCAGCGAACACTCGTGGATCAGGTCGCTCGCCTTGGCGCCGATGATGTGCGCGCCCAGCACCTGGTCGGTTCGCGCGTCGCCGACCAGCTTCACGAACCCGGCCGTCTCGCCGTCGGCGATGTTGCGCCCGTGGGCGCGGAACGGGAAGCGACCGACCTTGACCTCGCGTCCCTCGGCCTTCGCCTCGGCCTCGGTCAGGCCGACGCTCGCGATCTCGGGACTCGTGAACGTCGCGGCGGGCACCGCGCGCCAGTTCGTCTGTGCCGCATGGCCGGCAATGATCTCGGCCGCGGCCTTGCCCTGGGCGCTCGCGAAGTGCGCGAGCTGCTTGATGTCGGTGACGTCGCCGATCGCGTAGATGCCCGGCACGCTGGTCTGCAGACGGTCGTTGACGGCGATCTTTCCGCGATCGGTGCTGGCGATGCCGATCTTTTCGAGCCCGAGTCCGCCGCGGTACGGGCGCCGGCCGGTCGCGACGAGCACGCAATCCACGTCCACCGTCCTGCCGCCCGACAGCGTCAGCGTCAGCGAACCGTCGGGGTTGTCCCTGCGGTCCTCGACCCTGGCGCCCAGGTGAAGCGCGATCTTCTGCTTCTTCATTTCCCGCTCGAGCGCGGCCGAGATCTCCTCGTCCTCGGCCATGACGAGCCGCGGCAGCATCTCGATCAGCGTCACCTGCGTGCCGAGGGCGGCGAAGAAGGAGGCGAACTCGCAGCCGATGACGCCGCCGCCCAGGACCGCGAGGCGCTTCGGCTGTTTCGTCAGGTCGAGCGCCTCCTTGCTGCCGATCACGCGTTCGCCATCGAGATCCCAGCCGGGCGGCGTCCACGCGTAGGCGCCGGTCGCCAGCATCACGTTGTCCGCGGTGATCTCCTGCGCGCCTCCCGCCGGCGGCGTCACCGACAGACGATTGGCGCTCTCGAGACGCGCGACGCCGCGGTGGATGTCCACGCCGCGGCCGGAAAGCAGCGACTTCACGCCGCCCGTCAGTTGCTTGACGATCCGATTCTTCCGCTCGAGCAGCGACGGCCAGTGGATCTTCGGTTCCCCGACCTCGATGCCGTATTCCTTCGCGCGCTTGATGGTCTCGTAGAGGTGCGCGGTCACGATCCAGGCCTTGGTCGGAATGCAGCCCCAGTTGAGGCACGTGCCGCCCAGTTCGTCCTTCTCGACGACGGCGGTCTTCAGGCCCAGTTGCGCGGCGCGGATGGCCGCGACATAGCCGCCGGGGCCGGTGCCCACGACGACGAGGGAATAGTGCGGTTTCGACATGGCGGGTCGTCCGTGCGAAAGGGAATGGCGCGGGCCGGGTGCGCCCGGCGCGTGCGAAGCGAAAAGGAACCGCGACTCTTGAGCCTCGCGCAGCCCCTGTCAACAGGGGCCATCGCGGGAGCGGCCGCGCGTCGCCGCGGGGCTCAGCGTGGGCCGGAGCCCTCCGCCTTGCCGTCCCGCTGCGCTCGCACGCGCTGGATCGCCTCTTCGAGCGGCGGTCCCATGCCCTGCGGGGGGTTCGACGCCTTCGCGCGCTCGTAGAACTGCAGGGCAACCGCCGGCTCGTGCTGGGACTCGGCGACGAAGCCGAGGTTGAAGAGCGCCACCGGATGGTGCGGGTCGATCTCCAGCGCCTTCTTGAAGAGCTCGACCGCCTCCTGCGGGTGCGACAGGTTGAAGTAGCACACGCCCAGATCCACGAGCGACTCGACGCGCTGCGGGTCGATCCGCAGCGACGCGCGGTAGTGGATGATGGCCTCCGACCAGTTGCCGGTGTCGTAGAGAACGTCGGCCAGCGCGATGCGCGCCACGACGTTGGTCGAGTCCTTGGCCAGCTCGGCCCGCGCCAGGTCGGCGATCTGCTGCTGCTGCGTCTGCGCTCCCTCGACCGGAACCGGCGCGTTGTTCTTCTGGAACCCCCGGAAAGCCGTGAAGAGCACGATCAGCACGGCGAGCGCGCCGAGGATCACCCACAGCTGGGTCTGGAGCTGCTGCGCCGGGCCGGCCGGCCGGCGCGGCCGGATCGGGCGCAGTCGCGGGATGGACGGATCGAACCCGCGGACCTGCGGCTCGGGCGTCGGCGGCTGGGCCGCCGGATCCGGCGTGCCGGCGGAAGGTGGCGGAGCGTCGGCGGCCGGGCGCAGCGGGAAGTTGCAGCGCGCGCATCCTTCGGCGGTGTTCTCGTTCAGGTGGCCGCAGCTCGGGCAGCGAAGCGATTCGGGCATGTCGGGACTCCGCGGGCTCGTGGCCGGGCAGGGGAAGCGACACTATAGGGGCGCGCGTTCCGCCGTCTCAAGCGGCGGGCGCGGAACGAGGCCGCGCCTCCCCGGGCGGGCGCATGCTGGCGGGGCCCGCGTCGCGCTGCTACGGTTCGCGGCCGCAATCCACCCCGAAGCCCCGCGCGCCCCGGCCGCCGGCGTGCGTCTGGAGGTTGTCCGCGCATGCGTCGTTCCATTCTCGCCGCGCTGTTGGTTCTCGCCTTCCTCCCTCCCCCGGCGCGCGCCGAGGAAACCCGCGTCACCATCCTCCACACGACCGACCTGCATGGCGCGCTGCTGCCGTTCGACGACCTGCGGAACCAGCCGGTGACCCGCGGACTCGCGAAGATCGCCACGATCGTCTCCGAGGTTCGCGGCGGCGGCACGCCGGTGATGCTGCTCGACGCGGGCGACGCGACCTCGGGCAGCGCGCTCGTTTCGGTCTGGCAGCGCGACCACGCGGGCGAGCCCGAGCCGGTCACGCGCGCGATGAACGCGCTCGGCTACGACGCGATGGCGGTCGGCAACCACGAGTTCGACTACGGGCCAGCGGTGCTCGAAGCGACCCGCGCCGCCGCCAACTTCCCGTGGATCGCGGCGAACGTCGTTCGCTCCGACGGCTCGCCGGCGTTCCCGCCGTCCGTCGTCCGCGAGTACCCGGGCGGAGTGCGGGTCGGCGTGATCGGGCTCGCCACCCCGGCGGTGCCCCGGCTCGTGGATTCGACGCAGTGCGCGGGCTACCAGTTCCTTTCGCCCATCGAGATCGCCCAGCGTGAAGTGAACCGACTGCGCGGCGCCGAGCACTGCGACGTGGTGATCGCGCTCGCGCATACCGGGCTCGAGAAGGACACCCGCACCGGGCAGCCGCGCCTGGGAGACGTGCCGAACGAGAACTTCGGCTGGCGACTGGCCCACGAGGTGGTCGGTCTGGACGTGGTCATCCTGGGGCACACGCACACGATCGTGCCCTCGGTGATGGTGGACGGCACCCTGGTGACCCAGGCCGGGCACTCCGGCGACGCCGTCGGCCGCGTGGACCTGACGTTCACGCGCGCGACCGACACCAGTCCCTGGAAGCTGACGGATCGGCGCGCGCGTGTGATCGCCATCGCCGACACGGTCGCGACCGACCTGGCGCTCGCCGACACCCTTGCCGGCTACGCGGCCCGTACGAAGGTGGCGCTCGACGTGGTCGTCGGTCACGCGGCGGCTCCGCTCGGCGCTCCGGGGGGACGCTACGCCGACAACGCGCTGCTCCAGCTGGTCCAGCGTGCGCAGCTCGACGCCACCGGCGCCGACGTCTCTCTCGCGACCCTGTTCGACGGGACTCAGCGGATCCCCGCCGGGCCCGTCACGGTGCGCGACCTGATGCGGCTCTACCCGTACGAGAACACGCTCGTGACCGTGGAGCTCGACGGAGCGGACCTCAAGGAGGCGCTGGAGCACTCGGCGCGGCTGTTCGCCGACTACACGTACGACGACCAGCAACCGCTCACCGTTCCGGGCATGCCCACCTGGAACTTCGACATGCCCCTGGGCGTGACCTGCGAAGTGGACCTGACCCGGCCCGCGGGCGACCGCATCCTCCAGTTGTCGCTGAACGGCCGGCCGCTCGATCCCTCGCGAAAGCTGCGGGTCGCGGTCAACGGCTACCGCGCCGCGGGCGGCGGCGACTTCACGATGATCCGCCGGGCGCGCGTCCTCGGGCGGCCGGCACTCAGCGCCCCCGCCGCGCTCCTCGACTACGTCCGGCGCCACCCGGACGTGCCGGCGAAGATCGAGCCGGCCTGGACGCTGTTGCCCGACTACGCGGCGATGCCGGAGCGTCCGCTGATCGACCGGCTGGTGCGCTTCGGGCTGGTTCCCGCCGCCGAAGTGCGCCACCTGATTCCCGAGGAGCCGGCCCGGCGCGTGGATCTGGCCTACGGGCTGGGGCGGGCGCTGAACCTGCGCTCGAAGCGCCCCTCCGGGGCGTTCGGGGACGTGCCCGACGAGGTGCAGGTCTGGGTGGACGGCATCCTCTCGCGCGGCGTGCTCGGCCGCGACGGACAGGGCGAGAGCTTCAAGCCCTTCCAGCCGGCGACCGTCGGCACGGCGCTCGACTGGTGCGAGCGGGCCGCGCGCTCCGCGGGCTTCGCGCTCGCTTCCGGCCGTGCGGGCGACGACGCCTACCGTCGTGGACTGCTCACCGGCCTGTCGCTGGCGGGCGGAACGTCGCTCGACGCCGCGGCGCTCGGCGGCGGGCTGACGCGCGCGCAGTGGCTGGGCATGGTCTCGAACATGCGCTTCCCGCAGGTGCGCGTCATCGAGACCACCGACTTCCACGGCGCGGTGATCTCGACCGCGCGCGACCGTCGCAGCGGGCGCGCGACCGGCGGCACGGTCTACCTCGCGTCGGCGATCGAGCAACTGACCTCCGAGAATCCCGCGGGCACGGTGCTCGTGGACGGCGGCGACACGTTCCAGGGCTCGATGCTGTCGAACCTCCAGTTCGGCCGGCCGGTGGTCGAGCAGATGAATCTGCTCGGCTACACGGCCCACGCGATCGGAAATCACGACTACGACTGGACCGCCGACACGCTCAAGGCGCGCGCGATGCAGATGCGCTTCGCGACCCTCGGCGCGAACATCACCGAGCGCAGGACCGGCAGACGGCCGTGGTGGGTGCGCAGCGACACGATCGTCACGCGCCGCGGTGTGCGGGTCGGCATTCTCGGGCTGGCCTATCCCGGAACGCCGCGGGTGACCCTCGCGGAGAACGTCGCGCACCTGAAGTTCGGGGACGACTCCGCCGCGGCGGCCCCGATCGTCCCCCGCCTGCGCAAGGAAGGGAGCGCGATCGTGATCGCGGTCGGGCACATTCCGGGCGAGACGGATTCGACGCGCGGCGCGCACGGGGACGTCGCGAGGCTCGCTCGCGGCGTGCCGGGCGTGGACGCCTGGCTCGGGGGCCACAGCCACAACGTCATTGACGACCGGATCAACGGGGCCTCGGTCATGATCGCGGGAGCGCTCGGCCAGTGGCTCGCGGTCGTGGACATGGTCGTGGATCCCGTGAAGCGGCAGGTGCTGGAGAAGCGCCAGCGCATGATTCCGGTGATCGCGGGCGACGCCCCGGTGGACTCGTCGTGGTTCGGGCGCGTCGAGCGCTGGAACGAGAGCGTCGGGCCCATCGCCGCCGAGGTGATCGGGCGCGCCGCCGTCGCGCTCGACCGCCGCCGGCCCGAAGCGACGATCGGGGACTTCATCTCCGACGCCATGCGGTTCGTTTCGGGCGTGGACATCGCGATGCAGAACCCGGGCGGCATGCGGGCGAACCTCGCGGCCGGCGAGATCACGCGCGGCGCGATCTACGACATCATGCCGTTCGACAACACGATCGTGACCGAGAAACTGACCGGCGACGAGGTGAAGCTCGCGCTCGAACAGGGACTGCGAAACGAGCGCATCACGCAGGTGAGCGGGCTTCGCTACACGCTCGACCTGTCGAAGCCGAAGGGCAGCCGCGTCGTCTCTCTGGCGCTCGCGGACGGGACGCCGCTCGACCCGGCGAAGCTCTACAAGGTGGCGGTCAACAACTTCATGGCCACCGGCGGCGACAACTACAACGTGCTCGCGACCGGGGCCGAAAAGACCGACACGGGCCTGCTGATCCGCGGCGCGATGGAAGCGCTGGTTCGCGACCGATGCAAGGCGGGCGGCGTGCTCGACATCCGGCCGGACGGGCGAATCGCCGAGGCGGGGCGCTGACGCGGCGCCCGCCCGCCGGACCGCTACCGGCCCTGATTCGCGGAAGGCGGGAGGGCCGCCTCGGCGGGTGACCCACCCAGCGGGACGCCCGCCTGCTTGAAGTAGGCGACGACCCCGTTGGCGAGCTGTTTGCCCATCTGCCTCTGGAAGGCCGGGTCCTTCAGCAGCTTCACCTCGCGGTAATTGTTGATGAAGGCGGTCTCGACCAGCACGCTCGGGAACTCGACCGACTTGAGGACGACGAATCCCGCCTGCTTGATGCCGCGTGACTCGACGCGGCGGTCGGCCGCGATGTGGTCGAGCAGCGTCTCGGCGAGCAACTGGCTGCGCTCGAGAGCGACGTTGCGCTTCACGTCGTACAGCACGCCGACCACGTCGTCCTGCGCCTGCGGCGGAACCCCGCCCACCAGATCGGCGGCGTTCTCGAGGTCGGCGAGGTCCGCGTCGGCCTGGTCGCTCGCGCCCTTCAGCGACAGGAAGTAGACCTCGGTGCCGCTGCCGCGGCCGCGCCGCCGGCTCGAGTTGCAGTGGATGCTCACGAACAGGTCCGCCCGGGCCTTCTCGGCGATGCCGTAGCGTTCGCGCAGCGGAATGAAGAAGTCGGAGTCCCGCGTCAGGATGGCCCGAATGCCGGTCACCTTGTTGAGCTCGTCGGCCAGAGCCCTGGCGATGGCGAGCGTGACGTTCTTCTCGAGCACGCCGCCCGGGCCGCGCGCGCCCGTGTCGTCACCGCCGTGACCGGCATCCACGACGACGAGCCGGACCCGGTCGCGCTTCTTGGCCGCCGCGAGCGCGGCGAGCCGCCTGCTCTCGGCCTCGCGGGCCGCGAGGCTGAAGACGTCCACGACGACGCGGAACGGTTTCTCGGCGTCGGCGGGAAGCACGAAGGCGCGAAACGAAGCGCCGGGCGCCAGCATGAGGATGAAGCGGACCCCCGACTCGTCGAACACGGTGACGACCGAGTCCACCGCGGTGTCCCGCACCGCGAGGGTCGCGGGAACATCGGCCGCGGCGGTGATGCCGGGCGCCGGCACCGAGACGACGAGCTGGCGCGCCGAGCCGGAGTCGGGCATGACCGGCGCGACGGGCTGGGAGAAATCGAACACGATCCGGGTGTTCGACGGCGCGGACCAGGCGCGGATGCCGCCCAGCGTCGGGGGCGCCGGCGTGTCCGCATGGGCCGTCCCCGCGGCGGCGAACGCCGCGCACACCCATCCGAGCAGCAATGTGGTCTTCAGGGACTTGAGCATCGTCGTCGGTTTCCGTCCATGGAACGACGGGAGGCGGCCTGCGCCGCCTCCCGCCCGTGATTCCGTGTCGAGCCGGGAAGCGATCAGTTGCCGAGTCTCAGCGTCACGAACCTCGAGGCGCCTTCGCGGTTCACGAGCAGCGCCGCCGGGCGTCCCGCCTTCTTCGCGGAGTCCATCAACTTCGTGAACGAGGCGGCGTCCTTCACGGACGTCGGCCCCACCTGTTCGATCACGTCGTTCGGCTGGATCCCGCGTTCCTCGGCCAGACTACCGTCCGCCACGTCCGTCACGCGAACGCCGGCCTGGATGCCGAGCTGCTTCAGCTCGTCCGGGCGCAGGTCCCGGACGCTGATGCCGCCCAGGTCCACGGAATCGTCCGCGCCCGTGACCGCGGGCGTGTTGGAGGCGACCTGCGTGTCCTTGTCCGCCAGCGTGATGTTGAAGGTCAGGCGCTTGCCACCACGCAGCACGACCAGCGACGCCTTCTGTCCCGGCGGGGTATCGGCCACCTTCAGGCGGAGCTTCTGCAGATCGTTCACCGGCTGCCCGTCGTACTCGACGATCAGGTCGTTGCGCTGAAGGCCGGCGCGCGAGGCGGGGGTGTTGTCGAGCACGCGCTGAATGAGCACGCCCTCCTTGCCCGAAAGGCCGAAGCCGTCCGCGAGCTCGGGCGTGAAGTCGGCGAGCAGGACGCCCAGCATCGAGCGCCGCACCTGCCCGTGCGCGACGAGCTGATCGGCGACGTGCTTGGCGAGATTGATCGGAACCGCGAAGCCGATGCCCTGGCCGCTCGTGTTGACGGCGGTGTTGATGCCGATCGCCTCGCCGCGGATGTTGCACAGCGGTCCGCCCGAGTTGCCGAAGTTGATGGACGCGTCCGTCTGGATGAAATCCTGGTACTCGGGGGTGCCGCCATAGATGTTGAGGTCGGTGCGGCCCTGCGCGCTCACGACGCCCACGGTCACCGAGCCGCGAAGCTGGCCGAGCGGATTGCCGATGGCGATCGCCCAGTCGCCGACGCGCATCTGGTCGGAGTCGCCGAGCGGCAGCACGGGCAGGTTGCTGCCCGAGATCTGGATGACCGCGACGTCGGTTTCGGGGTCGGCGCCCACGACCTTGGCCTTGAACGAGCGACGGTCGTTGAGCGTGACCGTGATGTCGTCGGCGTTGCTCACCACGTGATTGTTCGTGAGGATGTGGCCCTGCGAATCGAAGATGAACCCGGAACCGGACGACGGGGTGCGCTGCGGGCGGCGCGGCGCCTGGTCACCGAAGAAGCGGCGCATGAAGTCGTCCGCCCCCGGATCTCCCATGGCGGAGGCCTTCTTCTGTACGTCGATGAACACCACCGCCGGGAGCGCGCGCTCCACGACGCTCACGAACGGGCTCTCCGGCAGCGCCGCGGAGTTCTGCGCGGCCACGGACGCGACCTGCGCGTCCGCCGCGCGTGAGGCGCGCTGCAGGTTGAGGCCCGCGCTGAGACCGAGGCCCACCACGAGTCCGGCGACGACGAGCGCGACGGCACCGATGAAGTAATTGCGCGGGCGAATGACCGACCTTCCGTCCATCTGACTCCTCCGTGCTTGACTTGGGAGACGGGCGATGCGGCACCGGAGGGGCGGGCGGCCTCTCCGCATGTCCTTGAGAGACTAGGCCGCGAGGGCCGGGATCCGATAGACCGATGCTGTTCAGCGGCCGTCAATTTGGCCGCGTGCGCGTCCGACCCGAGGGCCTCGCGCGAAAGCTGGCTTCGTGGTTTCCGGCGCTCGCTATGGGGTCAGACGCGCCGGATGCTGCGACGGTTGCGCGTGCGACTCGAGAACTGATGAAGCATTGACGTGTGGTCCGCCGCCGCGCGGCCGACCGGAGGAGCCGGGCTCACCCGACGCGCCCGGCAACGCTTGGCGCGGTTCCTGTACGACGACTAGACTGCGCCGGCATGCACACCGGCACGGTGGTGTTTCTCTCGGACGCACATCTGGGCGCCGAGTCCAGGGAACGGGAGGCCTCGCGCGAGGCCAGGCTCCACAGCCTTCTCGACACGCTGCCCGGACGCGCATCCTCCCTCGTTATCGTCGGCGACCTGTTCGACTTTTGGTTCGAATACCGGACCGCGATCCCACGCCGCGCCTTCCCCACGCTGGCCGTCCTGCAGCGACTGCGCGCCGCCGGGATCGACATCCAGTACCTGAACGGCAACCACGACTTCTGGCTGGGCAGTTTCCTGCGCGAGACGCTCGGCGTGCGCACGACGGACCGGCCCGTGACGATCGAGCAGCAGGGCCGTCGGCTCTGGGTGCATCATGGTGACGGCCTCGTGGGCGGCGACCTCGGCTACCGCATGCTGCGCGGCGTGATTCGCAGTCCGCTCAGCATCGGGCTCTACCAGCTGCTCCATCCGGACCTCGGCATCCCGCTCGCCCACGTCGTCTCGGGCTGGTCCCGCGGCTCGCGCGGGCACCCGCCGCTGCAGCCCGAGCGGCTGTGGCGCGAGATCGCCGGGCCGCGCTTCGCGGAAGGTTACGACGGCGTGCTGGTCGGGCATTTCCACCACGCCTACGAGCGACGCGAGAACGGCCGCGAGTTCTTCGTGCTCGGCGACTGGATCGAGCGCTTCACGTACGCCGAGATGGAGAACGGCCGGATCACGCTCAAGACCTGGCCGGCTCCGGCCTGACCGCGACCGCGGCGGCCGGCCGCGGCACGCCCGGCGCAGGCTTCAGAACTGAGCGCCGAACGAGAAGCGGTGCGTGTCGCCGAGATCGAGCTTCGACGGCACCCAGGCGTAGTCCACGCGGTAACCGCGGTAGCGCCAGCCGAGGCCGGCGCTGAAGTTCGCGATGTCGTCGCCCTGTCGCAGCCCGGCGCGAAGCGACGCGCCGGTTTCCGACTCGAGCTCGCCGCCGAGCGCGACCACCGCCTGGCGGCCACGCGTCGCGCGCACGTCGAGCGCCGGGGTCAGCGCAAGGCCCCGCCCGAGCGCCCGGTGCCAGGCGAGCCCTCCGTGAAGCGCGAGGGGCAGGCCGACGGGGGCGCCGCGCTGACCGTCGAACTCGTAGTGCGCCGCGGGGCCGAGGTGCTGCACGGCCAGGCCGGCGCGCAGGTCACGCCAGCGTTCGGGGAGCCATGCGAGACCGGCGCTCATGCCCCAGGTCATCGCCGACTCGCTGGCGATGCGCTCCCGCACGAGCTGCGCCGCGAAGCCGACGCTCGTGCCGCCGGCGCCCTTTCGCCCGTAGCCCAGCTGCATCTCGAGATCGTGCGCGCCGAACGTGCCGATGAGATTGCCGAGCTCGTCGCGCTCCTCGATCGGCTCGGTGTACATCGCCCGAACGGAGGCCGCCATTCCGCCGCCGAAGAGCTGCCCGGCGAGCGCGAATTGGTCGTGCCGCAGGCTCTCGAAGAACTCGTAGTGGGTCGCGACGAGCTGGGTGCCCTGGACCCCCGAGAGTGTCGCGGGGTTCCAGAACGCCCCTTCCACCCCTTCCGCCACCGCAAGGTACGCCCCGCCCATCGCCGAAGCCCGGGCGCCCGCGGGCACTTCGAGGAAGGCGAAACCGGGCGGCGCGGCAGGGGCGGCCGAAGCAACCAGCAGGCTGACAAGAGGGAGCAGCAGGGACCTGCGTCGGATCACGTCTCGAAACTCCAGGGAATCGAACGCACAAGGCAGCGGGGCCGGTGACTCCGGCCCCGCTGCCCGCGAATCAGGCGCGGCAGTATACGCTACACCCGGGTGCTGTCGTCAGCGGCCGCCGCCCTTGTGCTTGCCTCCGCCCGAGGAGCCGCCGGGCTCTCGCCTCGGTTGCTCCGGCCGCTCCTGCCTGGGCGAATCCTGCCGCGGCGGGTCATAGCGCGGCTGCTCGTGGCGCGGCTGGTCCTGCCTGGGCGGGTCGTGGCGCGGCTGCTCGCGGCGCGGCTGATCCTGCCGCGGAGGATCGTAACGCTCCGGCTCGCGGCGCGGCTGATCCTGCCGCGGAGGGTCGTAGCGCGCCGGCTCGCGGCGCGGCTGATCCTGCCGCGGCTGGTACCCCTTGTCGTCGCGGTCGGGCGTCGTCGGCCTCGGCGGCCGGAAGCGCGGCTGCTCCCTCGTGCCGGCGCGATCCGGCGCCTTCACTCCCGGAGTGCCGCCTGCGCCGGGCGGTGTGCGCCAGACCTGGCCTCCCGGCCGATCCCCCTGGCCGACGTCGGGACGATTTCGTCCGATGGGAACCGACCCGCGGCCGCCGGGGCCACCGGCGCTCTTGATGAATCCGGGAGGCAACCCGCGCGGCGCATCGCTGCCCTTGACCGGCGGCGGGATGTAGCCGACGGGAGGCGCCGACTTGTGGCGCACGAGCGGGCCACCCCAGAGATTGCTCCAGGTGCGTGATCCGTCCCACGAGGACCAGCGATCGTGGCGGTCGTACCAGCCGCGATAGCGGGGCGGGCAGTCGGAGCGAACCACGTAGTAGTAGTAGGGCACGTGGCTCGACCACATGCACGGCCCCCAGCACCAGTTCCAGTTCACGCGGAAGTCGAACACCGAACACGACGCGTAGTACGGGTCGAACCCATCCCACCACGACCAGGATCCCGGCCGGTGGCAGTCGTTGCAGAGATAGCGCGGATAGCGGACCTCGTGACCCACGTAGTAGGTCGTGTAGGAGGTCGCGAAATCGTCGAGGTCTCCCGGATCGCCCAGCACCGCACGGCGGATGCGCTCGATGGCGACCGTCGGGTCACCGAGTACGCGGCCGTCGTCGTCGAAGCCGTCGGTGTCGTCGTGCCGCCCTTCGTAGCCGACGCTCTCGCCCTGCGGGTCGAACGGTCGCAGGTACCAGGGCAGCTCACGGAACGGCCGGCGCGACGCCAGCGCGACGATGTAGCCCAGGCCCGTGTCGCTCTCGACCGTCAGCTCGTAGCGCGAGTCCTCGGGCGGCAGGCGCAGCGTGCTGCGACCTTCGACCATGCCCGAGGCGCGCCGGAACGGGAACAGCACCGTGACCTGACCGTCGGAGTTGATCTCGTAGACGAGCAGGTAGGCGTCGTCGTTGGCGCGCACCTTCACCTGCATGGCGTCACCGGCGGTGTAGACCGCGTCGTCCCCCCGGTCGGTCCAGACCTCGACCGAGAGCGGGCGGGCGATCGCCGCGGTGGCCGAAACGAGCAGCACCGCGATCGTGGCGGCGACTCCGGAAACCCAGTTCGTGCGCAGCATGGCCGTCACTCCTTCGCTACAGGTACCCCGTGAGACAGGACCTTTCTCCCCGCGTCCTGTTGCGCGCGGGCACTATCCTAGCGCAGCCGCCTCCGAAGTCCGCCCGCTTCACGTTGATTTCACCTCAGCCAGGCGATCGGCCGGCCCGCCTCGCCCTCGCGGGTCGTGCGCTGGACCATGAGCTCGCCGTTGCCCGGGTCGGTCTGGTAGGCCCAGTCGAACACCACCGCCGAGGCCGAGAGGCTCGTGACCCGGAACTTGGCGTAATGGTTGTCGCGGGTCCAGACCACGTAGGCGTGGCCCGGGATCAGTTCCACCGACCCGGTCGGCGACCAGCCGGCGGGCGGCGCGAAGTCAATGGCGTCCAGATTGGAAGTCCAACCCATGTCCTGAATGTCCGTGTTGACGTCCGGCGTGAACATCTGGAACACGCTGCCGTTGTAGCCGAAGAAGATGTCCGTGGCAGGATCGTTGGAGGCCCGCGTCGAGGCGGCCGAAAAATCCCAGCCGGCGCCGGTCACCCCGTCGAGGAAGTTCGACAGCGTGGCGCCGAAACCCGCCGGGCGCGGGGTGTCGAAGACGGTGTCGTACGAGAGCTCGCT
This sequence comes from Candidatus Eisenbacteria bacterium, assembly GCA_020847735.1. NCBI lineage: Bacteria > Candidatus Eiseniibacteriota > Candidatus Eiseniibacteriota bacterium. The sequence goes on along the minus strand of JADLBL010000011.1, from coordinate 24,329 downwards.
CTCGTTTCCGGCGTTGTCCACCGCCGAGACCGCCAGGTACCGGGTCACGCCATTGGTCATTCCGGCGACGACGAAGCTGGTCTGTGTCGTCGTGCCGACCCGGTAGTAGGGCCCGTCGGCGCCGTCCGCGAGCGAAGCGGTGTAGATGCGATAGCCGGAGACGTCGCCTTCGGTGTTGGCCAGCCAGTGCAGCGTGGCCTGCTGATCTCCCGTGACGGAGTAGAGGCCGCGCGGCGCGGCCGGAGGGGTCACGTCGCGAGGCGCGGAAGTCTCGTTGCAGCCGGCGACCAGGAACGCCAGCGCGAAGGCGGAAAGCAGGAGGACGGTACGCATGACACGATCTCCGCTCGAATGGGACGCAATCCGTTACCCGTGGACTTACACGGCAATGCCCGTGCCAGATGGACGCGCCGGGCACCGGGACGTTCCCACCCCGGCGGGTTCAAAGCTACCGCGTGATCCCCCTGCGGGTTGGAAGAATTGAGACCGCCGCCGGCTCGAGGAACCGGCGGCGGTGCGGTGTGCGCCTCGGACTCAGGTGTGCAAAGGGCGCCACACCGGCTGAACAGGGTGGACACCGGTCGAGCTTCATCGCGTCTACAGCCTAGACATCCCCCAGTGTTGGCCAAAGCCGCGAATAACCGGTGTCCGAAACCTCTGGCCCGGCGTACTCCCGCGAGACGAAGAGCCTGACCGGGTACTTCTCGCTCCTCATCCCGGGGCCGTCCCATCACCGAACGACCAGAGGATTGCTTCAAATCTGAAACTCCAAGCTAGCCGGTGGCGGATTCCGATGCGTTGTCTGCTAGACGGGGCTCGTACCCTCGACCAGTCCCCGCGCAGCCGGCTAGCCCAGATGTGCCCGGCGATGTTCCGCCGGTTGTGTGGAGGTCCCCCCCTCCGGCCCGATGACAAAGCAGCCGCTGTGCCAGCGCGCGCACAACTGCCGGACATTCTTTCAATCGGTGCCGTGCAAGCGGGTTACGCGACAGATCGAGCGACGTTCGAATCCGCCTTTCGGCATGCCGGATTCGCGTGATGTAGAAACAGCTTTCAAAGTCGAAGGCCCCGTTCTGGCTAAGTGCCTGAACGGGGCCAACATGCCTGTAAAACAATCTTCGGGTTCCGGTTCGGAAAGTTCTTTTAGCCCCGGCTTTCCTCCTGCGGAGCCTCGAGGCGATAGGTACGGATCCGGTTGAGCAACGTCGGGTAGCTCACCCCCAGTTCGCGCGCCACACGAGCCTTGTTGCCCCTGTGCCGGGCGAGCGCGCCGGCGATCATCTGCTTCTCGAGTTCGGAGACGCCGCTGCGAAGCGTCCTGCCACCCGGCGGCCCCTCGAGGGGCGGCCCGCTCGGCGCCCGGGCTGCCGGCTCGCTCGCGCGCACGTCGCGCAGTTCGGCGGGCAGCAGCTCCAATCCCAGGGTGTCGCCCTCGTCCGCCAGCACGACCATTCGCTTCACGAGCTTTTCCAGCTCGCGCACGTTCCCGCGCCACTCGTGCGAAAGGAAGGTGCGCATGACTTCCGGCGTGAAGCCTCGCAGGGTCTTGTCCATCTGCCGGGAGTAAAGCGCGGCGAAATGCTGAGCCAGCACCGGGATGTCCTCGCGCCGCTCGCGAAGCGAGGGCACGCGCACGGTGATGTCGTTGAGCCGGTAGTAGAGATCCTCGAGGAACCGTCCCTCGCGAATGCGCTCGCGCAGGTCGCTGCTCGTCGCGCAGATGACACGCGCGTCCACCTTGCGCGTGCGCGTCGCGCCGACGGGTCGGATTTCCCCGCGGTCGAGAACGTGCAGCAGCTTCGCCTGCATGGCCTCGGGAATCTTCTCGATCTCGTCGAGGAAGATGGTGCCGCCCGCGGCCTCCTCGAACAGTCCGGTCTTGTCGCGGGTCGCGCCCGTGAACGCTCCGTGCACGTAGCCGAAAAGCTCGCTCTCGAGCAACTGCTCGGGCAGCGCCGCGCAGTTCACCTGCACGAACGGATGGTCGCGACGGTTCGACGTCTCGTGCACGACCTGCGCGAACAGGCCCTTGCCGGTGCCGGTCTCGCCCATGAACAGGACGGTGGCGTTGCTGTCGCCGACCTTCCGCAGGAGCAGCAGGATGTCGGCGATCTCGCGCGAGATCGAAACGATGCGCTCGGTGCCAGGGCTGGGGCGAAGCTTGTCGCGGAGCTGCTGGTTCTCGGTCAGCAGCAGCGAGCGCTGCGCCTCGACGATGGCCACGGCGGCGCTGTTCGCGAGCACCGCGAGCATGTTCAGTTCGCGCTGGCGGAACGCGCCGAGCAGGTTGTCGTTGAGTCGGTCCACGTAGACCAGCCCGACCGATTGCGACGGGAAGTTCAGCGGTACGCAGACGAGCGAGCCCACCCCTTCGAGCGCCTCGGTGAGCGCGGCTCCGAACCGCGGGTCGGCGGCGACACGGCTCGAGAAGGTGGGGCCGTTCTCGGCGAGACGGGCGCCGCCCACCTCTTCGAGCACGCGCAACACGCGGCGGGCACGATCCCGGCCGAGCCCGTGCTGAGCGACGACGTCCAGGCGCCCCCCCGTCGAGCTGAAGGCGAGAAACCCCCGGTCGCCGCCCGAGTGTTCGACCGCGAGCTTCACGATCTGGGCGAGCAGACCTTCCATGTCGTTGGTCTCGCGGAATAGCCGGTTGGCTTCTTCGAGCGCCCGGAACTCGTTGCACGTCGAGAGCGAAACCGCGACGTACTGGCGCTCGATGTCGCGCCGCAGCGTGGCCAGCCGCTCCTCGGTGCCGGAATCGGTGCACTCGGTCAGCCACAACTCGGCCTGCTCGAGCAGGGACAGCGCCTGGTCGTAGTGTTCGCGCTCGGATTCGAGCCGCGCGAGCGTCAGCAGCGCTTCGGCGGCGAGCGAAACGACCCCGAGCTGGCGGAACATGGCCGAGGCGCGACGCGCGGCGTCGCTGACCGGCTCGAGCGCCAGGCGCAGCCGCGAGCTCGCCGGCAGCAGCAGCAGGTATTCGCCCCATTCCGCCAGCGTGATCGCGTGCTCGTAGGACTCGCCCAGCCGGTCGAACGCCTCGATCGCGTCCCGCAGGTGCCGCTCCATCGCGGCCGCCTGCCCGCGCAGGGCCTCGAGTCGAGCCAGCGTTCGCAGGGCGATGGCGTGCTCGACGCGGTCGCCCAGTCGCTCGGCCAGCGCGAGCCCCTTCATGCCGTGCGCATGCGCTTCGTCGAGGCGACCGATCCACTGCATCGCCAGACCGACGCGCGTCTCCAGCTCCATCGTCATGTCGCCGTGCGGCGCCGACTCGCGCGCCTCCTCGAGCGCGGGCTCGAGCAGCGCCAGCGCGGCGGCGCCCTGGCCCCGATCGAGCTCGATCTCGGCGAGGAACTCGCGGGCCAACTGCGATTCGCGCTGCGCCCCCGTCTGGCGCGCGAGTTCGAGGGCTCGCGAGTAGTGTTCGCCCGCGCGCTCGTACTGGCGGCGGCGGCGGCAGAGCATGCCGAGTGCGAGCAGCGCCTGCGCTTCACTCGTCGGGTGGCCCACCTCGCGGGCGATGCGAAGCGAGTGACGGAAGTGCTCGTCCGCGAGATCCCACTGCCCGAGCCGATAGCGAATCAGGCCGAGGCTCTGATGGTGCGAACGCATGCGGGCGTACAGCCCCTTGCGCTCGTCGATGGCCAGCGCCTGCTCCAGGAAGCGCACCGCCTCGCGCCATTCGCGCAGGTTCTTGTACGTGATGCCGAGGTTGTTGAGGGCGATGACGAGGCCCTCGGCGTGCTCGATGCGGCGGAAAGTCGCCGCGGCGTTCTGGAACCACTCGATGGCGGCGTGAGGCTGACCGAGGCGCTGCATGTTGCTGCCGAGCGTCAACGCGATGTTCCCGACGGTGCGGTGCTCGTCCGTGTCCCGAAGCACGGCGTAGGCGTAGCGCGCGTAGCGCAACGACCGCCGGTAGTTCGACGCGTCGAACGAAACCGCGGCGAGTCGCGCCGCGACGGCGGCACGGACGCGCCCGTCCTCCAGGACGCGCCCTTCGACCCGCGCCCTGCGGGCGGCCGCTTCGGCGGCGTCGCTCGCGCCCCGGTGGTATTCGGACTCCGCGAGCTTGAGCAGCAGGCGAACGCGCGACGGCACGTCGTGCGCGTCGGTGGCCGAAAGGGCCGCTCCAAACGCTTCGACGGCGCCCGCGTAGTTGTCCGCGGCGAGATTCAGATCTCCGACCGCCTCGCGTTGTCCGAAGCCGTCTCGCGGCAGCAGGACCCGTTCAGGCTGATCGGGGGGGATCGCTCTCTGCACGGTCAAGTCCTCGACGATTCACAAACCCGGTTGGGTGCTCGGACCACCTTGCCCTTGCACCTGCACGTCATCGAGCCACGTGAAGACCGAAAGTCAGCGTCTCGCGTGTCGCTGGGCGTGATGGCTCCGCATCCGCCACTTGATCCAGTAGTCCAGCAGCCAGAAATTCGGCAGCCCGACCAGCGAAGCGGGCTTGACCGAAGGCTGAGGAGAACCGTTGCCGGTCGGGTCCGGTTCCCCACCGAACGAACCGGCGCCCGGACGCGACGACGTGAACGACGTCGGAGCCGGAAGCGAACGGCGCTCGGAAGGTCGGGCCGAGGCGGCCTCGATCCCCGCGATGGCGATCGCCACCGCGGCAAGGACCAGTGAGACGAGGAGTCTGCTGCGAAGCTTGGTCATGCGAATCCCGCTCCCTCCAGCACTGGCAAGAAGTGACGAACAACACCGCCCGGCTGGAGGACGCCGGGACGGCAGCGAACAAAATGGAGTGGGGACCAGCGGTTGCCTGCGGGAAGTATCCGCCGCCTGCAAAAGAATCGTCAACGGCTAACTGCCCGTCCGACGGCCCGAGAGCCATTCCTCGGCGGCGAGGCGGACCAGCCCGTAGCGCAGGCCCTGCGTGGAGGCCACAAGCCCCGGCGCCTGGAAGCGCTCCATGAGCGCCCGGACGATCAGGGCACCCGCCCCGATGATGTCCGCCCTGCCCTCCCCCATGATGGGGAGATTGCGACGCTCGGCGAGCGACAGCCGGACGATGCGATCGATGAGCGCCTGCGCGCGCGAACGCTCGATGTACCAGCCCTCGAGCATGGCCGGGTCGTAATCGGTCAGGCCGCGGTCGAGCGACGCGAGCACCGTCACCGTTCCGCCAACGCCCGCCAGCAACGTACTGCGCTCGGGCAACTGTGCACAGCCATGCATAAGTTCACGGGTGATGATGTCACTTGCGGAACGGATCGTCGCATCGTCCGGGGGATCGCCAGAGAGGGCGCGCTCGTGAACCGAAACCGCACCGAATGGCAGGCTGTTCCAGCGTCCGGCGCTGGCGCCGACCCCGCTGACCACCTCGGTGCTGCCGCCGCCCAGATCGAAGATCACGCACTGACTCGCGCGCGACCGACTTCCGAGCCCCAGAACCACCGCCCGGTAGACCAGCCGCGCCTCCTCGTCGCCGCTCAGAATGCGGACCGGCAACCCTGCTCGTGTGGCGATGCGCTCGGCCGCCTCCTGCCCGTTGGCGGCGCTTCGCAGCGCCGCCGTCGCGCCGGCAATTACGTGAGCGGCGCCCAGCGAGCGTGCCCTTCGGGCGAACTCCTGTGCGATGGCGGACGCCCGGTCGATCAGCTCGTCGGCGATGACGCCCGACTCGTGCAACCCCTTGCCAAGTCGACAAGGTTCGCCGGCGCGCGCCACCGACTCGAGGTCAGGGGCCCACGGGTCGTCGCCGGTCAGACCACCAACCAGGAGTCGCACGGAGTTTGAACCGATATCTATTGCACCGAAACGCATATGTTCGGGTCCTTCGACGTTTACAACAGGAAATCCTCCAGCGTCTCTCGAGGGCGGCGGAATCCGGGCCGCGAATCTTGCTTGGAATCCGCAGATGTACCAGATGCCGGGCCGGAGTAGTGAGGCGTTTCCGCGTCCCCTCCCACGGAAGTCTCCGGGGCAGATGCTCCGGCCGCCGGCTCCGGCGTCCGCGAGGCACCATGGAGCGCTCGGGGTGGTTGCTCGCCCACGGCTCTGGTGGCTCGACTGGATCGGGTCGCCCTCGACGGGCTCGGCCGCGGGCCTTTGCCGATGCCACCGGCGCCGGACGCCGTCCCGGAGCCCGACAGCAGCCAGCCGATCAGCGGGGCCACGCCGCGGCGCTCCCGGTCGAGCCCGACCAGTACGCGCTTACCGTCGCGCCGCGACCTCACCAGGCCGGCTCGCTCGAGCGCCTGGATGTGCCGAGTGGTGCAGGACTGCGAAAGGCCGATGGCGAGCGCGAGGTCGCCGACGCACCGCTCTCCCTGGATGAGGCTGAGCGCGATGCGAAGGCGTGAGGCATGCCCCAGCGAGGCGAGCATGGCGTGAAGATCCGAGGCGGCTTCATTCATTGCATCGCCATGCATATCATGCCGCTGGCCGTGGTCGCAACGTCGAATGCTGTGGTACTTTGCGGCCCGTCGCGCCCCAACGCATCATCACCTGGAACCCGCATGGAATCCGCGATCCCAATCCTGCCTTCGAACGATTCAACCCCAAGTTTCTACGGGTTCGCGCGAGCGCGCCTCGCCGGACACCTGGGTCGCATGGGGCTTTCGGCTTATCGGGCGGACCAGTTGTTCGCGTGGGTTTATCAGAAACAGGTTCGAGAGCCGTCCCGGATGACGAACCTGCCGGCCAGCCTCCGGCAGGAAGTCGGCGCCATCCTCGACATGGCGCTTCCGCCCGCGCACGTGCTCGCCAGCGCCGACGGTGACACCCACAAGCTGGTGTTCACGCTGGAGGACGGCGCGCGGGTCGAGAGCGTGTCCATGCGCACGCCGAAGCGCCTCACCTTCTGCGTCTCGTCGCAGGTCGGATGTGCGCTCAAGTGCGCCTTCTGCGCGACCGGACGGATGGGATTGCTGCGCAACCTGCGCGCCGAGGAGATCATCGCGCAGGTGCTCGTGATGGGCGACCTGCACCAGTGGCGCGACGACCGCTTCAACATCGTCTTCATGGGCATGGGGGAGCCGCTGGCGAACCTCGGTCCGGTGAGCGAGGCGATCCGCATCCTGCACGACGAGCGCGGCCTGAACCTCGGGGCGCGGCGGATCACGGTCTCGACCTCCGGACTCGTCCCGCAGATCCGCGAACTCGCCAGGCTCGACCTGCAGGTCGGGCTCGCGCTCTCGCTGCACGCCACGACCGACGAGGTGCGGGACCGGCTGATGCCGGTCAATCGCCGCTGGCCGATCGCCGAAGTACTGGACGCCGCCCACGAGTACGGCGCCACCGTCGGGCGCCGCGTGACGCTCGAGTACACGCTCATCGGGGGCGTCAACGACTCTCCCGGGGACGCGGACCGTCTGGCGGCTTTCGCTCGCGCCCTGCCCAGCAAGATCAACATCATTCCCTACAATCCGGTGCCGGGACTCGAATGGAAGCGGCCAAGTCCGCAGGCGATCGCCGAATTCGCCGCAAGACTCCACCCCCGGGCGCCGGCCGTAACGGTCCGTAACACGATGGGCGGCGAGATCTGGGCGGCCTGCGGGCAGCTCGGAGGCCTCTCGCCCCAGGCGTGACGGACGGCGCGCCCGCGTGAGTCTCCGGGCCCGGCTGCTCGTCGCGTTCCTGGCACTCGCGCTCCTGCCGACGCTGGGCTTCGCGGTCTTCACGATCGACCAGCTCAACCGCTCCACCGACCGATGGTACCGGCCGGGAGTGGACCAGGCGCTCGAGTCCGCCGTCGAGGTCACACGCACCGCGCTCACCCGGCTCGAGGCGACGGTGCTCGAGCGCGCCGACTCGTGGGCGGCCGAACTCCAGCCCCTGCCGCTCGACGCCGCCCGCCGCTCGCGCCTGCGCGACGGACTTCGTGACGCCGGGCTCGACTTCGTCCTCGTCTGCGTGCGGGTGAACGGAGGCTGGCACGTCGCCGAGCAGATCGTGCCCGGCGGCGTGCTGGCCGCCGACACGCTCGACCTTGCTCCCGAGATCGGGTCCGCGCTCGAGGGTTCACGCCTACTGCGCTCGCCGCGTGGCGTGCTCGCCGCCGTCGCGGCCATGGGGCCCGACGCGGCGATCGTGACCGGCGTGCGGCTCACGCCGGATTTCTTCGCGCGCGTCGAGCAGATCGGCCAGGCGCGCGGCTACTACGGCCGGCTTGCGGTGCTCGTGGACCTGCAGCACCGCTGGGTGTGGCTGCTGGTCGGGGCGCTGTCGGTGCTCGTCGCGGTCACGGCCGTGCTGCTCGCCCGCACGCTGTCGCGCCAGATGTCGGAACCGCTCGTGGGCCTGACGGCGGCGTTCGGGCGGGTGGCCGAGGGTGACCTCGGCGCCCGGGTGGCCGAAGCGGGCGCGCCCGAGCTGCGGGCGCTCGCGTCCTCGTTCAACGCGATGACGACACGCCTGGCCGAGGCCCGCGAGGGACTCGCCCGCGCCGAACGGGAGGCCGCATGGCGCGACGTCGCGCGCCGGCTCGCGCACGAGATCAAGAACCCCCTCACCCCCATGCGACTGTCGCTTCACCGCCTGCAGAAACGAGCCGACGCCGTGCCCGAGCGGGAGCGGGCGGCGGTGCGCGACAGCCTCGCGGCGCTGCTGCAGGAGGTCGAGCATCTCGCGCGGCTCGCGGAGCAGTTCTCGAACTACGCCCGGCTGCCCGAGCCGCGACTCGAAGGGCTCGACCTGGGCGAGGTGGCGCGCTCGGCGGCGGCGCTGCACGAGCCCGAAGGCCTGACGGTGCGGGTCACCTGCGCGGGCAGCGCCCCGGTGCGCGGCGACCGGTTGCTGTTGTCGCTCGCCGTACATAACCTGCTGCTCAACGCGTGCGAAGCGAGCCCGGCGGGCGCCACCGTCGAGGTGCGCGTCGGCACGGAGGGCGCGCAGGCGCGCCTCGAAGTGCTCGATCGCGGACCAGGTCCTCCGGCCGAACTCGCCGAACGCGTTTTCGAACCCTATGTCAGCACCCGCAACCGCGGCAGCGGACTCGGCCTCTCGCTGGTACGCGACATCGCCGTCCAGCACGGCGGCCACGTCGAGCTGTCGAACCGCGAGGGCGGCGGGGCGTGCGCCCGGCTCTCGCTCCCGCTCCAAACTCCGAACGGATGATCGAACCCATGGCCAGGCACGACTCCTTCCAGATCCTGCTGGTGGACGACGACTCCGCGATCCGCCGCCAGCTGCGCGGCGTGCTGGAGGACGAGGGGCACGTCGTCCGGGAGGCGCCGAACGCGGCCGGGGCCTACGCCGAGCTCGAGGCCGCGCGATTCGACGTCGTGCTGCTCGACATCCGCATGCCCGGCGAGAACGGGCTCGACGCTCTGGTGCGCATCGCCGAACAGGCGCCGGACACGGCCGTTCTCATCGTTTCCGGCGAGGGCACGGTCGAGAACGCGCTCAAGGCGGGCCAGCGCGGCGCCTTCGACTTCATCGAGAAGCCGATTCGCGATCCCGAGGCCCTGCTCGTGACCCTGGCCGAAGCGGTGCGCGTCTCGCGACTGCGTCGCGCTCCCCGCCCGCCGGCCGGCGGCGCGCCTCCCGCCGGCGACGAGACGCTCGGCATGGTCGGCGACAGCCCGGCGATCGCCCGGCTCCGCGAGCAGGTTCGGCGCGTCGGCCCCTCGTCGGGTCGGGTGCTCGTCACGGGCGAGAACGGCTCGGGCAAGGAACTGGTCGCGCACGCGGTGCACGCGCTTTCGAAGCGCTCGTCCGGGCCGTTCGTGAAGCTCAACTGCGCCGCCATCCCGAGGGACCTGCTCGAGAGCGAACTGTTCGGTTACGAGCGGGGAGCGTTCACCGGAGCCGTGCAGAGCAAGAAGGGCCGGCTCGAACTGGCCGACGGAGGCACGCTGTTTCTCGACGAGGTCGGGGATCTCGCCCCCGAGGCGCAGGCCAAGCTGCTGCGCGTCGTCGAGACGAACGAACTCGAACGGGTCGGCGGCACGCGAACCGCCCGCGTGGACGTCCGGCTCGTGGCGGCGACCAACAAGGACCTCGCCGACCAGGTGCGCTCGGGCGAGTTCCGCGAGGACCTGTACTTCCGGCTCAACGTGCTGCCCGTCCAGGTTCCGCCGCTGCGCGAGCGGCGCGCAGACATCGGCACGCTCGCTCGCTACTTCCTGGCCCAGTTCGCCGCCATCGAGGGTCGCACCGGCCTGCGGCTCACGCCCGAGGCCGAGCAACTGCTCGCCGAATATCCGTGGCCCGGCAACGTCCGCGAGATGAGAAACCTCATGGAGCGCGCGGTCGTGCTGGTCGAGGGCGAGCAGGTCACGCCCGCCGACCTGCTGCCCTGGCTCGAAAGCCAGCCGGGCGACGGCGAGGAGGCCGGGCTGCGCGGACGGGTCGCGCGCAGCGAGATCGATTCGATCCGGCGGGCGCTCGAGGCCGCGGACTGGAACGTCACGCAGGCCGCCGCCGGGCTGGGCATCGACCGCACGAACCTGCACCGGAAGATGCGCAAGTACGGCATCGCCCGGCGATGAGCGCGTCGCGGCCACAGCACTGTGGCGCGTGCGCGACAGTTCGCCGCGGCGGCGCGCGCCGCGGCCGCGCAACTCCGCGTCCGGCGCGGGCCCGTGCCCGTGTTCGGACCGTGGCGCTGGTATGCGCATTGCCTTCTGACTGGGCGCGTCGTCCGTTCCCTGCCCGCCCTGGAGGCATCGCGTGAATCGCTGGCCCATCGTCCTGCTCCTCGCCCTGCTCGTCGCGCCGCCAGCCCGCAGCCAGGGCGCCGCGGCGGACAGCATGGATTTCCGCCCGTTCGGCGGCTACCGCGACAGCGCCGGAGCCGAACCCGTCCTCGAAGAGCGCTCGCTCCCGCTGCGCGGCGACAGCGAGGGCGACTGGTTGCGTGCGCCGGTCGGGGATGCCCTGCTCACGGCGCCGGAGCCCTGGCGCGACGCTCACGCCCGGCGCGCCACGGACTTCAGCCTGTCGCTCGACTACAACCGCGTGGACCTGCTGCGCTACGGCCTGTGGTTCCAGGCGCAGCAGCCGCAGACCATGAACCCACGGCTCGGCGCACGCCTGGACTACGCCACCGGGCGCCGGCGCGTGCTCTACGGCGTGCAGATCGAGCAGCCGCTGCTGCCGACCGCCCGTTTCGTGCTGGGCGTCGGGATGATCCGCCGGACCGACCACCCGGACCTGCAGCAGGTCGAGGACCTCGAGAACTCTCTCGCCCTGCTCGTCGCGCACGAGGACTGGCGCGACTACTTCGAGCGCGAGGGCTTCGGCGCCTACCTGTCGTGGCGCGTGCCGGACTTTTCCACCGTCAGCGTCCACCTGCGCGGCGACGAGTACCGTTCGCTCGCCTCGAGCCGCCACGTCCGCTCCTGGCTCCACACCGATCGGCCGCTGCGCCCGAACCCGGCGATCGACGAAGGGGTGGCCCGTCGGGCGCTCGTCCGCCTCGAGCGGCTCGCCCACCGGACGCAGCTGTCGCGCGGCGGCTTCTATCACTGGATCGAACTGCAGCGCGCGGGTGGCCAGCTCGGAGGCGATTTCACCTACACGCGCGCGCTCGCCGACCTGCGCAGCGTCGTGCGCCTTTCACCGGCAACCACGCTCGCGCTGCGCGCCGTCGGCGGCTCGCGGCTCGCCGGCACCCTGCCGGCCCAGGAACAGTTCGCGGTCGGCGGCGTGGACGGTCTGCGCGCGCATCCCATCGGCGCCTTCCGCGGCGACCGGATGGCGCTCGCGCAGGCGGAGTACACGGTCGGCTTGTGGCGGTTCCGCGAGGGCGGCTTCGAGAGCGGCCTGCACGCGATCGTGTTCGCGGACGCGGGCACGGCATGGAGCGGCTCCGGCGGCGCCTGGGACGTCGGCCGGCAACACTTCGCCGTGGACGGCGGCGTCGGCCTGTCCACCTCCGAGGACGACGTGCGCGTGACCTTCGCCCGCAACCTCCAGGATCCGGGCTCCGATTTCGTGGTGGGACTCCGCTTGAACCGACCCTTCTAGCCGAACAAGGACCGCTTGACTCCCCGGCTCCCCGCCCCCGCCCGCTCCGTGTCCGCGTTCGTCGCGGCGGTCCTCGTGCTGCTCTCGGCCGCGCCCGCGGGCGCGATCGAGTTCGCCTCGTTGCGGCCCCATCGCGACGTGGAGGGACGCATCGGCATCTCGTTCCGGCTCGGCGATCCGCTGGAAACCCGGGTCGAACAGAGCCTGTCCCGGGGCATGCCGGTGACGCTCGCGCTGCATGCGGAGCTGTGGCGCCGCCGCAACGGCTGGTTCGACCGCGTCGAGCGCTCGATGGACGCCACCGTGCGCCTGCGCAGGGACGTGTGGGCGAACGCCTGGCTGCTGGAACGCGCCGGGCTCCCGGCAATAACGGTCTCTTCCCTCGATTCGCTCGAGTCCGCGCTCTCGGGCCCGTTCGCGATGTCGTTTCCGCGGTCCGATCGGCTCGCGCCGTCAGCCAGCTACTTCGTGGTGCTGTCGGCCACGGTGAAGCCGCTCAGTGTCGAGGACGCCGAAGAAGTCGAGGAGGCGCTCTCCGGTGAGGTTCGCGGGCGGCAGGGCTCTGGGTTCGGAGCGTTGACCGCGCTGCCACGCGCGCTGTTCGACACGGTGCGCAACATCGCCGGGCTGGGCGATGCGCGGGCACGCGCGGTGAGCGCGGAGTTCTCGCCCGACAGCCTGCCGGACCGCTGACGCCCGGGCATCAGCGCCCGGGCCGCCGCGCTCAGGGCAGGCGGACGATGCGCGTCACGCCGCCCGAGCCGTCGCGCACGCGTGCGAAGACCACCGCGGCGCGCACGTCGCGGCCCGTGTTGTCGCGCCCGTCCCACAGCCAGGTCGAGCCGAGCGCGTCGGCGAGGGGAGTCACCGTCGCCAGGCGGCGCCCGGTCACGTCGTACAGGTCGAGCGGCGCCGGCGAGTAGCCCGCACGCGCCAGGCGCACGGCGCCACGCCCGCCCGTACCGAGCACCGCCAGCGCCAGCGGACGGCCCGCCGGAGCGGCCAGCGAGGCCATGAAGGAGGAAAGACCGGTGACCAGAGTCGGGTACTCGAGCTCCGCGTTCTCGATGGTTCCCGCCGTGTTCGCGAGTGGAGCGCCGAAGAGCACGCGAAAGTCCTCCGCCCAGATCTCGTGCGGCCGGTCGGCGTGCGCCGACGTGCCGGTGTATACCTCGGCGTCGTCAATGCCCCGCAGCTCGCGGTAGCGGCTCCAGTTCTCGGTGTCGCTGTCGGGAAGGACGACATGCTGCACGACGTGGCCGAGCTCGTGCGTGAACTCGGCGATCTGCTGTTCGGCGGCCATCTCGCGAACGCCCGGCGAAAGCAGGATCAGGCCGGGACCGGCGGCCGACTCGAGGCCCAGCCGACGCGGGTACGGCAGAACGAAGACTTCGGCGGAGACGTGCTGGAGCGGGTAGCGGATGCCGGTGAGCGCGACACCGACCTGCGCCGGATCGAACGGATGGAACTGGCCGTCGCCCCGGTTCGAGATCGCGGGATCGTCCACGCTCGTGACCAGTTCCCAGCTCGCGCCGCCGGGCACACTGAACACGAGGCTCCCGTCCACCCAGCGGCAGTAGTCCCGAAGCGTCTCCTGCGCCGTGTGCAGGCGAATGCCGGGCGCGGCGGCGCTCGCGGCCACCTCGTTGGCGAATGCGGGCATCGCCGGGGACGCCAGCAGGAAGGCGGCGAGGCCGAGGAAGCGAAGGTGACGGGCGGGCGTCATGCAGGTTTCTCATGGCGAGCCCTGTGCCATGGTCATGCGTCTCGCCCGCCACCGGGCCGCCCGACCCACGGCACTGTTACGGCCTGTGCCGCAACGCTTTCGGCGCGCCGGCCGGGACCCGCCTCCGTGCTCGGGCTGGTTGCATGCGCCGTCAGGAGCGATTCTTCGGGTTCGTCGCCCCAGACGCGAAACCGCCCCGGGCCAGGTCACCCAGGGCGGTTCGGGTCCACTGCGGCGGCGAAGCGGGGCGGGTTCGTCAGGGCATGGCGGAGGCCGCGCCGGCGGCGGTTGTGTTCGCCGCCGCGGGCTCATCCCCGAGGGTCAGGGGACGGGTGCCCAGCCGGGAGAGCAGGAAGGCGCCCGAGCCGATCACCGAAAGACCCGTCATGACGAGCAGGCCGACGAGATGGAAAAACACCGCGAAGGTGCGCGCCGTGCCCGGGCTGCTCCAGAGCAGCACACCGATCGCGAAGAAGCAGCCGACCAGCAAGGTTCCGGCGAGGATCGGACGCATCGCTCCCCGGCCATCGAGCGGACGGCGGGTGAGCTTGCAGCCGAGCACGTAGGTGCCGGCGATCTGCCCCGCATACACGAGCGCGACATAGACGAAGGGCAGCATGATCCCGATCGGCAGCCCGATCACGGTGACGATGAGCAGGATCGCCGCGACCGGCATGACGAGAAACGCCAGCAGGCCCAGCACCAGCGACAGCAGCGTGCGGCGCGAGGAAGTGACGGCGACGCGCACCAGCCGTTCGGGAAAGAGGGCCGCGAAGACCCAGCCGAAGAACAGGGTGACGATCCAGCCCAGGGCGAGGAACGCCAGCATCACCGGCACACCCGGCAGCCCGAAGCTGAGCGGCGCCAGGCCGATCGAGACCGTCTGGCCGCCGATCCGCACGCCCTCGGTGTGCTGGACGGCGCCGCCGACGGCGACCGCGTCCCCGTCCACGCTCGCGCCGGGTTCGAACTCCACCGAGCCGAACACGGCGACCACGGAACCCGAGACGTTGCCGGCGACGTGAACGCTGCCGAAGACCGCGACGACGTCGCCGTCCAGTTGTTCGCCGGCGGCAACGTTCGCGTCGGAGAACAGGCGGACCATGCCGGCGCCGCCGTCCCCGTGCAGGGCGATGTCCGCCGACGAATCCGCGGCCGCGGCCGAGTCCCCGTCCGAGGAGCCCGACTTCACCACGATCACGCCGCTGTTCGAGATGCGTACCCGGCGAACGACCTCGCCCGAGTCGCCTCCGCGATGGACCACGACATCGGCGGCCGCGCTGCCCGAGACGACCGCCAGCACCGCGAGGGCCGCGGCCGCGCGCTTCCAGTTCCTAGAAGCCCAGG
Organism: Candidatus Eisenbacteria bacterium; assembly: GCA_020847735.1. Lineage (NCBI taxonomy): Bacteria > Candidatus Eiseniibacteriota > Candidatus Eiseniibacteriota bacterium. Next base: position 9,328 of record JADLBL010000011.1, on the reverse strand, counting down.
ACGCCGACATGGCGGCTCCCTCCCATCGTCCGCCCGCGCTGCGGGCGCATCCACCACAGCAGGGCCACGCCCACGAGCAGCGCGGCCCAGATCGTGAACAGAACCACCGGCTGCGAAAGGGGCTTGAGGACGGCCTGCAGCGCCGGCAGCGAGCGAAGCCATTCGCCACGGGTGCTCACCAGCTCCACGGCGTGGACGAGGCCGGTATTGAGGGACTGCATCACGAACAGGAACGCGCGCACGAGCGAGCGGGCCGCGTCGGCCGTGAGCGTGAAGAGCCACGCACGGGACACGGGAGCGGCAAGGGCGAGCGCCAGTCCACCGAGGCTGGCCGCGAGACTGACGCCGTACGCCCAGCCGGCGAGCCGGACCCAGCGCGCGGGATGCGCGGGCAACGCCTCGGCGAGCACCCGATCCACCAGCCCGGGGCCGGGATCGAACAGCGGCAGATGTTCGAGACGCTCGAATACGAGACGATAGCTCGCCAGTTCGCGGGCGCATTCCGCGCAATCGGCGAGGTGCGCTTCCAGCTCGCGCGACTGCTCGTGGCTCAGTTCGCCGTCGAGGTAGTCCTGCACGAGTTCGAAGTCGAGGTGACGATTCATGACGATTGGCCTTCGAGCCGGTCCTTCAGGAGCGCCCGCGCGCGGTGGATTCTCGCCTTCACCGTGCCGAGCGGCATGTTGAGCGCTTCCGCGATCTCCTCGTACGACAGGTCCTGCTGGTGCCGGAGGACCACGACGATCCGGTAGTGCTCCGGCAGCGAATCAATCAGGTCCCTGGCCCGGACCTCCTCCTCCGCGTGCACCGCCTGCTCGTCCGGCAGAAGGCCGGGGTCCTCCACGTCGATCGTGCGCTCCTCCGTGGACCCGGGTTCCGAGTAGTTCAGCGAGACCGTCTTCACGCGCCTCCGCCGCAGGTGATCAATGCCCAGGCGGGTCGCGATGGTGAACAGCCAGGCCGTGAACGGCCTCTCCGGGTCGTATCGTTCCAGCGCCCGGAACATCCGGACGAAGGTTTCCTGGGTCAAGTCCTCGGCGTCCTGCGGGCTACGCACCACCCGCATGAGCACCGAGAAAACCTGGCGCTGGTAGCGGAGTACGAGGTCCCGGCAGGCCTTCTGGTTGCCCGCGAGCGCCCCGCGAACGAGCTCGGCATCCTCGCCGCTCACGTTCCAACGACCTGTGCCCGCCTACGGGCTCGAGGAGGGCGATGTTTCATGGCGGCGCACCTTAGGGAGGCGGTCAGGGCGCGGTCAAGACCCAGAGGCCCGAAAGCGTGCATTTCGCCCGTCGGACCCATCCGGGCACACCCCAGGGCGCGGGCCTTGACGCTCGAATCGTGCCCCTCGTAGCCTGCCGGCCATGATGACCATCACGGCACTGCATGCGCGGGAGATTCTGGATTCCAGGGGCAATCCCACGGTCGAGGTTGAATGCCTGCTCGACGGCGGCGCCCTCGGGCGGGCGGCCGTCCCCTCGGGAGCTTCCACGGGCGAACACGAGGCCGTCGAGCTGCGCGACGGAGACGCTTCCCGCTACAGGGGCAAGGGTGTCCTCGAGGCGGTCCGGCACGTCAACGAAACGCTGGCCCCCGCCCTTGCCGGGATGGACGCCTACGACCAGTCCGGCGTGGACGCGCGGCTGATCGAGGTGGACGGCTCGCCCAACAAGGGCAAGCTGGGGGCGAACGCGCTGCTCGGCGCCTCCATGGCGGTCGCGCACGCTGCGGCGGCCGCGCTCGAGGTGCCCCTTTACCGGCACCTGGGCGGCGCGCACGCGCACGAGCTGCCGGTGCCGATGATGAACGTGCTCAACGGCGGCAAGCACGCGGACAACAACGTGGACCTGCAGGAGTTCATGATCGTCCCTCTCGGCGCCCCGACGTTCCGCGAGGGCCTGCGCTGGGGCGCCGAGGTGTTCCACACGCTGGCCTCGGTGCTCAGGAAGCGCGGGCTTTCCACCTCGGTGGGCGACGAAGGCGGCTTCGCGCCGAACCTCAAGTCGAACGAGGAAGCCCTCGTCGTGCTGGTCGAGGCGGTCGAGAAGGCCGGCTACAAGCCCGGCGAACAGGTCTGCTTCGCGCTCGATCCCGCTTCGAGCGAGTTCTACAAGGACGGCCGCTACGTGCTCGCGGGCGACGGGGGCAGGCAGCTCTCGGGCCCCGAGATGGTGGACTACTACGCGGGGCTGTGCTCGCGCTACCCGATCGTCAGCATCGAGGACGGGCTGGCCGAGGACGACTGGGCCAGCTGGCTGCTCATGACCCAGAAGCTCGGAGCCAGGATCCAGCTCGTCGGCGACGACCTGTTCGTGACCAACGTCGAGCGTCTCGCCCGCGGCATCCGCGAGAAGACCGCGAACTCGATCCTGGTCAAGGTGAACCAGATCGGAACGCTGACCGAGACGCTGGCCGCCATCCAGATGGCGCAGCGCGCGAACTACACGGCCGTCATCTCGCACCGCTCGGGCGAGACCGAGGACGTGACCATCGCCGACCTCGCGGTCGCCACGAACGCCGGGCAGATCAAGACCGGTTCCCTGTGTCGCACGGACCGGGTCGCGAAGTACAATCAGCTCCTGCGGATCGAAGACCAGCTCGGCGCCAGCGCCCGTTATCCCGGCCGGCAGGCGTTTCGGGCGCTCCGCTGATCGCTGCACCGGCGCCACGGACTGGCGCCGCCGGAGGACGGCACGCCTCGAACCGCGCGGCGCGCCGGCGCAACCGACAGGGAGGTCGAACGTGCGCCCCAGGGACATCACCGCACGCGTCCTGAAGAAGCCGCTGCGCTCACCCTACCTGCCCGGTGGTGGCGAGCGCCGGTGGATCCGCTGGGCCCTGCTCGCCGTCTCGGCCTGGTTGCTGTGGGCGGCCGTGCTCTCGGACCACAGCCTGTGGCGCATCGTGCGCCTGCGCCAGGAACTCACCGAGACCGACGTCGAGACCCGGCGCGTGCAGGCCGAGACGCGCAAGCTCGAGGCGCGGCTCGACGACCCGCGCGTGCGGCAGGAGCACGCCGAGGAGGTCCTGCGCCGGCAGGGCCTGGCGCGCCCCAACGAGACCATCTACCGCCTCGGGAACGGCCACGCGGACTCGCTCGCGCGCTGAGGGGAAGACGAAAGCGGGGCGGGCGCCCTCGAAGGCGCCCGCCCCGCCGTCCTTCGGCGCCGGCTTCAGAACCCGATGCCGACCGCCAGCTTCACGCCGATCCCGCTGACGTCCAGCTTGTACGGGCTGCCGTCCGGATTGAGCACCGCGGTGTAGCGCGGCGTCGAAGTCGGAACGCCGTCCTGGTCGGCCGCGTCGAGCACCATGCCGCGCAGCACGCCGCTGCGGTAGACGACGCCCACCATCGCCGAGAAACGGCTCGCGAAGAACATGTGACCGCCGCCCTCGACGTAGTAGCCGGGTGCGTCCTGCGTCAGCGAGTAGCGCTGGGTGCCGCCCGAGTTCGCGTACAGGGTCGAGTCGAACGTGGCCATGGACAACACCTGTTCGAAGCGGGCGCGCGTGTGCGTGTACTGAACCATGCCGGCGCCGAAGTACGCGCGCGCCTGGAAGTCGCCCTGGTTGTAGGGCTGCAGGTAGTAGGCGGCGCCCACGTGCACGGGCACGGTGAGGACCTCGGTGTGCAGGTTGATGCCCGTCGTGATGCTGGGCAGGAATTCCTTGCGCTGCCCCGCGCGCAGGTGCGAGATGCCCGCGGTCACCGCGAAGTTCGGTCGCACGAAATACCGCAGCTCACCGTCGAACGCCCACGTGAACGCGATCTTCTCGAGATGCTCGTAGCCCACCGGGTCGAGCTTGAGCTTGTTGTACCGCTCGATCGCGTCGTTGAAGTCGCCACCCGCGACGCTCGTCGGGATGCCCGAGAGCATCAAGTTCAGCCGATGGACCTCGGCCGCGGCCCGGGCCCGACCCGCGCTCAGGGCCAGCAGGCACACGAGCACGGCCCCCGGCACGGCCCAAGGACGGAATCGAATCAACGGAAACCTCCGTGCAAACGTGACGTTCAGGATGTTCAGGAAGCGTGGGTGCACCCGGTCAGACGGCGCAGCATATCGGCGCGGCAGGGCCCGCGCAACGCCACGGCCGGGCCGGAGTTGCCGCGTTCCCGGCGCCGCGACCGCATCGCCGGGCACCCGGCCAGGCGCCGGGCGGCCTTGACACCCTGCGTGCCGGCCGCTAGTTTGCCGGCACTGTTGCGGGGTGGAGCAGCCTGGTAGCTCGTCGGGCTCATAACCCGAAGGTCGCTGGTTCAAATCCAGCCCCCGCTACCAACTTGAGTGCCCCGGTGGGGTAACCCGCCGGGGCTCGTTGTCGTTCTGGCGACCCTTCGGCCCGCGTGCTCGCCGAGGCATTCGCGAAGCACCGGAGCGGTTCCCCAACGGCCTGCCGCGGCTGAAGGCTGATCAGCGACAACTATTCTTTCCGGCCGGCGACAACTATTTCTCCCGGACTCTGACCCTCAGCTCTTGCTCTCTTTGCCCTTCTTCGACGCCTCCAAGCGGTAGCTGGCCAGGTTCTGTTCGAGGATGACGCTGTGGTGGACGAGGCGGTCGATCGCCGCCGCCGTCGTCATCGGATCCTTGAAGATCGACTCCCACTTCAAGAACGGCAGGTTGCTGGTCAGGATCACGCTGCCGCGCTCGTAGCGGTTCGCGAGCAGAGCGAACAGCACCTCCATTTCCTCGCGGTTCTGCTGCACGTAGCCGATGTCGTCGATCACGATCGCGTCGTGGGCGGCCAGCCGCTTCAGGACCCGAGCCAGCTTGAGGCCGCGCTTGGCGACCAGCAGCTCCTGCACCAGCAGGTTGCACGGGGAGAAGTAGACCCGGCGCCGGCGACGGACGATCAGCTCCTGGCCGATGGCGCACAGCAGGTGGGTCTTGCCGCTCCCGGGGTTGCCGAACGCCAGCACGTTCTCGTGCCGACCGAGGAACGAGCCCTCGAGCAGGACCTCGACCTGCTGGTGAACGCGCGCCGGCAGGCGCCTGTGGTCGAACGTCTTGAGGTTCTTCTCCAGCGGCAGCCGCGACTCGCGAAGTAGTCGCGCGATCCGGTTAGCCCGGCGTACCTCTCTCTCGCGCCGCGCCAGCTCGAGCAGGTAGCGCTCGTGCGCAAGGTCCTCCTGGCGCGCCTTGTCGGCCTGCTCGGCGTAGCATTCACGGATCGTCGGCAGGTGCAGATCCTTCAGGTGCTGGGTCAACTCGGTCTTCAGCGCGCTGGTCATCGCCATCACGCACACCCCGCCAGCGCGTCGTAGGGCTCCAGATCCACCTCGGCGATGGTCACCGCCGTCGGCTGCGCCAGCGGCTCGCCCGAGTGCACGATCGCTGCGACCGCCGCCGCCGAGATCCCCTCGCCATGATCGATCAGGTGGCGCAGCGCGCCGTCTGGCGCCGGGCGGTGGTTCTAATTGTCGCCCATCACTCGTCCCTGACTTGCTGCGCTGCGGATCCCACGAGGCACGCAGTTTTGAGTTCCGTGAGCCTGGCCAGGTAGATCTCGAACTCGCGACCCGCTTGCTCGAAGTGCCACTTTGCCCAGGCATGAGCCGCCGAGGTGACGATGTGCATGCTCAGCGCCGCGACGGCACGGAGGTTCTCAAACGCCTCCCCCTCCTTCGTCTCGTTCCCGTCTAGCAAATCCGCCGCCTTGAACAAAGGATGCCGCCCGTTAATCGCGAGCTGGCGCTCGGTGGTCCTCACTTCGGCCTCTTCGTCGTTCTCGCCCATCTCCCAGTCGATGACGGGCCTCAGCTGGGTACCTGACACGAATGCGGGATTGCCTGCAAGCAGGTCGGCCAGCGCACCTGGTAAGCCTGCGGGGTCGTGGCCGTCACGAGCCGTGTTTTCCTTTCGCCGGATGTTTGAGCTACCGCATCCAACCTTGCCGGTGGGCTTTCCGTCACGGCCCACTGAGTACTCGCGGCAGATTCGGGGCGTCTGGTCTCGAGGCGCCTTCCAGCTGTCCGTGCAGTCCAGGCATTCCCAGTGCGAGTTATTGACGACGGGAACAGCCTTCACTCCTTGTTCCGTCAGTGCCTTTCGAATATTCCGGTCGGCTCGGTCGACCGCGCTGGTGTAGCGATCGCTCTTGAGCTTGTTGAGCCCGCTGGAAAGCGGATCGAGGGCCTTGCGATAGCGCTCCTGCATGCGTGAACGCTCCTCCCGCACCTCGTCTTCCCTGACAAAGTCGGAGAGCAGGCCGACCATGGACCTGACGTACTCGGCAAACTCAGCGTAGGAGTCGTTGAGCTCGATCCCTTCGCGGCTCGTCGTGTCCCGCAGAGCGGGGTTCGCGTCTTTCGAGATGTGAATCGACCCCTCGAGGTAGTGCGGCTTGAGGCGGAAGCGGCTGCCGCCGGTGTACCGGGTGCGGTAGATCTGCAGCCAGTCACCTTCGGGTCCGGGCTCTCCATACGGTCTCACGCGGCACGCGTCGCGAAAGACCCGCACCCCCATGTTCCAGTCGGCGTCCGCGTCACCACCCCGGCTGACCTCGGCCTTGCGGAAGCCTTGGCCGTAGTAGCGAAGCCGTCCGCCAAGCGCGCCGAAGCCCGGTATGTCTACCGCCCGTGTCTCGACCTTCGGCTTTCCATCCTTTGTGAGCACGATGCGCTGGCTCCCGTCCGCGCCCAGCATGAACTCCAGCGAGTGCGTCTCTTTTCCCTGGAGCGGGTTGCGCAGGACACCATTCAGCTCGGGCCAAGGTGTGCGGAGTTCCACCGCAAAGTCAGCAACTCCTGCCTCGGGGTCGATGAGCTGCGCGAGCTGTGCCCGAAGCTTGACCCATCGCGGCTTCGACCACCGAATCCGCAGCGGCTTGATTTCAAGTCGAGAGCCGTGCACGGGCTCATACAGCTTCGAGCCCTTGATCTTGATTGGAAACTCGTAGTCGCCAAGCTCACGGTCGCCCTGCAGCTCGTCCCAATCGAAGAGCACCTGATAGACATCCGCCTGCCCCTCGGGCCGCGTCCGGAGCAGCAGCGTGTGGCCCAGCTTCTGCGCGGCGAACCGACCGACGCCCTTCTGTCCGAGGCGCCGCCGCTTCAGCTTCGGACTACGCTCGTCTCGAATCTTGTTCTCGGTGGCCAGCCAGGCCCATTTGCCCTGAAGGTCGTCCAGCCCCATGCCGCTGCCGTCGTCCTGAATCGTGATCGTCTGGCCAACCTCGCCCTCGCGGAATTCGACAAGCACGTGCGAGGCATCAGCGTCATAGGCATTCTTCACCAGTTCGAGCACCGCCGTGATCTCGTCCTTCAGCTGCTCCGCGCCAAGTCGCGCGGGCATCGCCGCACCCGTTCGGAAGCGAAGGACCATCCCGTCATGGGAGTCGTTCGTCGAATCGAAGAGCGTCATCGAGTCTCCCTTAGCGGAAGTCACTTCGCCGCCTTCGACCGCAGGTACACCAGCTCCGCGGCCTGATAACAACTCTGCCAGACAAGTGCCGACTTTCCCGTCTTCGATGGGTTGCGCTGATCGAGAGCGAAGTTGCCGACAATACCGGCAAGCGTCTCCCCGAGCCCGGACATGAGCAGCACCTTAGGGTCGAGACCCTTGCCCCACACGTACCGCCCGTCAGATTCTTCGAGAATTGCACGGAACGCACCGAGGATCGGGTACTTGAACCCGGTCGGAATACTGTACTTCGAATCGCCCTTGACGAAATAGAGGGGTTCGCGGCGCTTGCCCTCGTACATGGCCACGCCGGTGAGCTTCCCGAACTTCCCACCGCTCACATCCTCTCCCTTCCCGCGCGCCCGGTTGTAGAGCTCGGGCAGCTGCAGGTGGATGTGGTCCCAGAGCTGGAGAATGTCGTTCGCAAGCGGGTAGATCTTCTCGAAGGACCTCCGGTTCTGGCCGAAGTGGTTCAGGCTGGCAGCCTTCGAGCGATACGCATTGATCGGGTGGGTGGCAGCATCGAAGTGCTCCCGATCGAAAACCATGAGCAGCGAGATGATCTCACGGATGTCGATCGGCTTGGTGCCACCGTCCTCCATGATCTCGTGCTCCTTGTACGCGATGAGCTCAGCGTACTGATGACGGGAGACAGCCCTCTTGAGCTTGTCGAACTCGCCCGCCAAGTTCATCAGGCTCTCGTCGCGCACTTGATTCGAGGTGTTGCGAGCGTCGACGAGATCGCGGATGTCGTCCTTCGTGAATCCCTGAATGATCTCGAGTCGGACGTACTGAGTCCCCTCGAGACCTTCCTGCTCCTCGATGAGGATCTTGTACGTGTGCCCGCCATCCATCAGCCCATGGAGATTCGGATCCTCCATCACGAGCGACAACTTGCCGGAGCGATTGTCGAACGACACGTCGGCGGCCGAGATGACGAGCCCGCGGTTCAGGAAGAGGAAGGTCTCCGTGTTCGCGTGCAGGCTGTCGCGGATGGCTCGCGGGACGGACCCAGTGAGCTTCGGGTCACGAACGTTGATCTTCCGCCAATCAGTGAGATCGGGAAGATTCTTCACCTCGACGATCGCGAAGTAGTCGCGGAACCCCTTCGGCTGAAACGGGGTTTCGAGGTGGCGGAACGAAACAACGGGGAAAGTCAGATGGGTCGTAGCGGCCATGGTGGCGCTCCAATCGCAAAGGCGATTCGCCTTGTGCCCAACTGAGGGTGGACCCCTGCAGCTGGCGTCGGCCTATTTGGCGCGACGGGGCGCAGTCTCCGCTCTGCGGCACACCGAAGTCAAGCGTGGAGTGCGGCGCATCTCGGCGGGCCAGGCTACGGGGAGGTCCCTGGACTGCAGTTCGTCAAGCGACTCCAGGGAAGGGCAATTACCGCGCGTCCCGGCTGGACCGCCGAAGAATGCGCATGAACCGGCCACGCGCTCGGCGCCAAAGTCGAGGAACTGCTGCTGGGCCCGTCAGGCGGGGACGATGCCGTGGCAACGGTCGAACCAGATCACGTAAAAGGCGTCGTCAAGGTGCGCGCCGAAGATGCGCTGACGCTCGGACGCTCGGATCCCGACGATGCGGACGTCAGGACTCAGGTTCGCCGGACGAGTGACGCCTCTAAGCGCTGAGTTGGGGTAGACCGTCCAGTGTAGTCCGGTCCTGCTCTGTGGCTGCTTGCCCCCTGTCCTGAAGACGTCGGTCCAGGTCATCGATGTCATCTTCTGGAGGCACCGCACCGCGGCCCGCACCTCGTCCGACCCGTGCCCACCCAGACAGTCCGGCTCATAACCCGGGGGCTTCCGAGAATGGTGTGGCTGGAATCATGCGCCTGACCACGCGCAGGCGGGGTAGAGGTCGAGTCCGCCGCAGTGGAAGTAGATCGCGATGCGGAAGCGCGCGCGGCTGCGGAACCCGCAGGC
>JADLBL010000010.1 GCA_020847735.1 Candidatus Eisenbacteria bacterium | reverse complement strand
GCCCAGCAGTGTCGCGTACAGCGTCCGGCTGTCGATCGTCATCGCGCGTCCTCGCGGTCAGGGTCCGCGCGCAGCCTATCAGGCCATCAAGCCGCTGTTCTCAGCCACACGAAAGTCGGAAGGCCCACATACTTGCCCCCCCAGGGAAGTGATAATCGCGCCATCGGCGCTGGCCCGCGACGGCTACTTGAGCCTCCCGCCACGACGTCCCCCGCTCGCGCTTGGGCCGCCTGCTCGACGTGAGGAGTCTCTCATGCGCGCCTACTTACCCTGTCGCGCCGTTTTCGGCTGCCTCCTGGTCGTCTGCGCGGCCCTTTCCCCGTCACCGACCTCCGGACAGAACCTCGACTTCGCTGACCCGCCATGCGGACTCGCTGGAGACTCCGCATACGCCGCAAACGGCGGTCCGTACACGTGGAATCCATTTCATTACTACAGAGTCCCGCTTGCTCTCAGCCGGCGTGCCAACCGGGACTTCGAGTTCCTGTGGAGCGACACGTACAAGTCGCGCCTCCACACGCCGCTCGATTCGCTGAGCGGTACGCCGGCAATGACCGACATCGATCGGCTGGGGCTTGTTGTGTGCGAGGAGCGCGGGCGAAACCCGTTCGGGCTGCCCTCGACCGACCTCCAGCTCGCCTATGACTTCCTCGCCCAGAGGCAGGTGCTGGACTCGCTGGGCGTGCCTATTGAACGGCGCAACACCTACAACTCAGATCAGAACGCACCGATCGGTATTCGCGTCGCCCAACCCAGCTACCCCGACGCGGAACGCACCCATATCGACGCGTACATCTTCGGCAGGCAGTTCAGTGGCTACGGCCAGTGGGCGACCTACGCAGGCGACGGCTGGGAATCTGGCGGTCGCATCCACAACTATGGCCTGTCGCCATCGGGTTACTGGTGGGCGACGGCCGAGGACAGCGCGACGGTGAATGACCCCGGCTTCTACCACGAGAACTCCCTTCAGATCCCCGGCCCGTTCCCGTCACAGGTCGGCAATACGGGCCCGGGCCGCTGGACGCGTCCGGGAGGAACGGCGAACAGCCAGCTCATCCACGAGTCGCTGCACGCGATCAACTACGACACCGGACAAGGACTCAATTATCTCCACATGTTCGCGAGCGGTGACGGCGCGTTCGGGCCGGGCACGCACGCGATCATGTGGGACGGCACGGATGGGACGGGCCAGCGGGCGCGGCCGGGAGTCTACCTCTACCGAATGACCGCGCCGGGATTTCGTGACCAGCGGCGCATGGTGCTGTTGGGCCGGTAGGCGCGCGGTCGGGCGACAACGCGAGGGGCCGGCCGATGCGACCGGCCCCTCGCGCCAACTCGCTCAGCGCACCGGCGTACCGTCGGGGGCGACGCCGGACTGAACGGCGTAGGCGCTGCGCGAGATCCACTGCAGCGTCGGCTGGCTGCCGGCGAAGCCCGTGCTCCTCTGGCTTCGGCCGCTCTTCGGCGAGAAGACGACCAGCGTGGGAAAGCCGTCCACGGCGTAGGCGCGCTGCAGCGAGTCCACCCACGCGGCGTTGCGGCCCTCCTCGCGCTGGCGATCGAGCACGCGGACGGGAACGACCATGCCGGTGATGGCCTTCGCGGACTTCTCGTCCGAGAACAGTTCCGCCTTCATCGCGTTGCAGGGCGGGCACCAATCGGCGGTGAAGTCGTAAAGGATCGGCTTGCCGGTCTGCTTCGCGAGCGCTTCGGCGCCCGCGAACTCGACCCACGCGACCTTTTCGGACTTCTTCGGCGGGTTGTACGACTCCCACACGCCCCAGCCCACGCGGACCAGGAACAGCGCCGCGGCGACCAGCAGCAGCCACGAGGGGTCGAAGCGCGTCGAGCCGGGGCGCGTCTCAGCCGGCGGCATAGGACAGCTCCTTTCGATTGACGACCCACACGGCCACGGCGAGCGAAGCGGTCAGCGTCGAGAGCGCGGCGATGAGCCCGTAGGGTTGCGGATCGCCCGCGCCGAAAAGCCAGCCGGCGTGCACGCTCGGTATCAGCGTGAGCTGCAGCTCCTGTGCGGCGCGCTCGAGCGCGCTCCAGTCCTCGGCCCGGGCGATACCGCCGACGAGCGAGCCGACGAGGGTGACGATCACCCATACGCCGACGTCGCCCAGCCCGTTGACCAGCGACGACAGCATCACCATGAGCGCGGCGCCGGTGAACGAGACGAACACGCATTCGAGCGCGAGCGCGGCGGCGTCCGCGCCCGGCGGCACCGTGCCGCGCGCGACGATCACCATGACGCCGATCGCGAGCTGCACGAGCCCGAGCGCGGCGGCGAAGCCGCCCGCGCCCGCCCAGCGGCTGAAGACGTAGGCGCTGCGCCGCAGCGGGCGCGCGAACGTCAGCGTCAGCACACCGCTTGAAACCTCCTGGCCGATCGCGCCCGCGGCGAGTATGAACGCGAACCACAGAGGCGAGCCTTCGAGCACCGAGAGATTCCGGGTGATCGCGACGGCGCCGAGGGGCGCGAGGAAGCTGAAGCCGAGCAGGATGATCCGCAGCGGGCTGGTGAGCCGCTGGCGCAGGAACGCGACGATCAGCGCCGGGCTCATCGCGCCTCCCCGCCGGGCGCGGCGAACAGCCGCTCGAGCCTGCCTTCCTCCGGCGCGGCCTCGACGACGGGCTGGCCGTCGGCGAGCAGCTTCGCGAGCAGGCGTGTCGCGCCGGCGTCGTCGGCGACGATGAAGCGAGCCTCGGGCGCGACCCAGTCCTTCCACTGCGCGCCCGCCTCGAGCGCGATGGCCGCGAGCCGCACGGCATCAGGTGGCGGCGCGTCGGCCGCGAGCCGCACGCGCAGCACGCGCGCGTGCGCGGCGCCGGCGCGGACGGTGTCCATCGCTTCGATACGGCCGGCCTTGACGAACACGACGCGCGTGCAGATCCGCTCGACTTCGGCGAGCTGGTGCGAGTTGACCAGGATCGTGACGCCGGTGTGCGCGAGCTCGGAGAGCAGCCGCCGGAACAGCACCACGCCCGCCGGGTCCACGCCCGAGATGGGCTCGTCGAGGAACAGCAGTCGCGGCGAGCCGAGAAGCGCCTGCGCGAGGCCGAGCCGCTGGAGCATGCCGCGCGAGTAGCGGCCGATGCGCTGGGCGCCGGCTGAGCGCTCGAGGCCGACGCGCTCGAGCACCGCCTCGCAATCGGACGTGCGCGTCGCGGCGGGCAGTTTCGCGAGCGCGTGGTGCAGGTGCAGGAAGCCGAACCCGCTCATCCAGCGGTCGAGCACGAGCCTCTCGGGCAGGTAGCCGGTGATGGCGCGGATCTCGAGGTCGTCGGGCGCGTGGCCGTCCACCTCGATCCGCCCGGAGTCGGGCGTGAGGTAGCCGAGCAGGCAGCCCAGAAGCGTCGTCTTGCCGGCGCCGTTGGGACCGATGATGCCGAGCGTCTCGCCGCGCTCGACCGCGAGCGAGACGCCGTCCAGCGCCTTCACGGCGCCCGCCGGGCTCAGGCGGCGGTAGGTCTTGCTCAGATTCTCGACCGAGATCATCGCCATGCGCGTGTTTCTACCATCGCGGCGCGGCGCGGTCACGCTGGAAGGCGGACGCCGGGGCCGCACCAGCCCTACGCCGCGCCGGCCTCCGGGCCTGCTTCGCGGGTGGCGGACGGCGGCGCCGCCGGCCGGTCCACGGCGGCGGCCGCCCGCAGGGCGAGCGCTTCGCGGGCCGCGCGCAGCAGCGCCGAGTCGGACTTCGGCTTCGCGCCCTCACCGTGCGCGAGCGAGCCGCGCAGGTCGAGGATGCGGGTCTGCCCGGGGTAGGGGCGCGAGTTGGCCTGGATGAGGGTCGCCATCTTGCCGGTCACGCTCTGGATGCGCTTGGCGCCCTCGAGCACACGCTCGACCTTCTGGCGCGTCTCGGGGTCGAGGCCTTCGGCGCGCAGCAGGAGCTGCGCCGTGCCGACGATGGTCGCGAGCGGGTTGTTCACCTCGTGGTTGAGCGCGCCGACGGTCTCGGTCACGCCGCGCAGGCGCTCGGACTCGAGCAGCCGCGACTGGGCCGCCGACAGCTCCTCGTAGGCGCGACGCGTGGTCTCGAAGAGCCGCGCGTTGCGGATGGCGGCGCTCGCCTGCGTGCCGACCACGTTGAGCACGCCCAGCTCGTGACGGCCGTAGCGGCCCTCGACCTCGTAGTCCTGCAGCGCGAGGATGCCGATCGCCTCGCCGTCCGAGAGGATCGGCACGCCGACGAACGAAACACTCGGCCGCCCGAGCGGCTCGACGCCCATCTGCTGGAGCTGCGCGTGCACGTCGCCGTTCAGCAGCACGGGCTGGCGGCTCAGGATCATGTGCTCGGTCACGCTGTTGCTGAAGGGGCGCGCACGGTTGACGCCGGCGATGCGACCTTCCTCGACCCACAGGGCGAACTGGATGCTGTTGGTTTCGCGGTCGTGCAGGGCGAGGAAGAAGTGCGAGTTGTCCATCATGCGACCGGTCTGTTCCCAGATCCGGCGCGCGAGGACGTCCATCTCGAGCGTTCCCGAGAGCGCCATGCCGATGTCGTTGAGCACGGTCAGCTCGCTGTTGCGCAGGAACAACTGGTGGCGCCACGCGACTTCTTCCGAGAGATCGGTGAGCTGGACGGCGATGGTGCCGTCGTCGTCGCCGGCCTGCGCGGTCAGGCGGAAGCCCTGGTCGGCGTGCTCGCTCGCGACCACGGGCAGGAACGCGTTCGAGCGTCCGGAGCGGCGCGCTTCGGCGAGCACGACCTGCGCCGACGGACCGAACAGCGCGGTCAGCTTCGGCTCGACGCCGTGCCGCGCGGCGAGGTCGTGGAACGCGCGGTTCGCATACAGCGTCTCGCCGCCGGGCAGCACGAGCAGCACGGGATCCGGCAGGCGTTCGAGCAGCGTGACGTCCACGGGCATGCGGTTGGGAGCCTCCGACTCGGCCGGGGTATCGGCGGATCGGGGGCGGCGCTGAACCCCGCCGGCGGGCCGCAAAACCGAAGGCCCCGGCGTGTACGCCGGGGCCCCGGAGAAAGCCGTGATGCCGAAGCGATCTACTTCAGCACCGAGTCCTTCATGGCCTTCGCGATGCGGAACTTGAGGACGCGCTTGGCGGCGATCTTGATGGCTTCGCCCGTCTGCGGGTTGCGGCCCATGCGCGCCTTGCGGTTCACGATCACGAGCTTGCCGACGCCCGGGAACACGAAGCCGTTCTTCGCCTGCTTGGCGGCGAGCGAGGCCAGCTCCATCAGGATCTCGGTGCTCTGCTTCTTGCTGAGCTCGAACTTGTTCGCGATGTGGCCGGCGATCTGGGTCTTCGTCATCATCTTCGCCATCGGGGATCCTTCCTCTCTGGAGACGGTGGAACGGTGCTGCAAAACGGACGGACGCGAGTCGAGCGCCCTAGCCGGACGTGGGTATAGCAGCGACGACCGCGATTTCAAAGGGAAAATCGGCAGGGGGGGTGGTTTCGCGCCCGGCTGGCGCGGTCGAAACCGCTCGCAACATTCGGGCCGCGGCTGGCGCGGTCGAAACGGCGGTCGGTCGCGGCCGCCCGGCGCGCTCGTCCGCGCAGCCGGGCGGAACCGTCCGCCTCAGTCGGCGAGCACGACCCGGCGCGAGACGCTCGCGCCGCCCGAGGTGGCGCGGACGTAGTAGACGCCGGCGCGCGCGAGATGCCCTGCGGCGTCGCGCCGGTCCCAGCGGATCGTGCGCCGGCCCGCGCCGGGGGCGCCCGGATCGAGCGACGCGACCCGGCGGCCAACCACGTCGAAGACCGCCACTTCCGCGCGTTCGTTGCGAGGAAGGTCGAGCGTCAGCCGAAGCGACTCGCGGGCGGGGTTCGGCCACGGCGCCGACAGCGCGAGACGCGCCGGCGGAGCGTCCGGACCGGCGGCCAGCGGCATCGCGCCGAGGTCCAGCTTCCAGGTCGAGCGTCCGTGGGTGAAGGCGAAAAGTTGCCGGGATCCCGCGTGCAGGACGAGGTCGGCGATCACCTGCAGCGGCAGCCCGGAGCCGAGGGCGTACCACCAGGCCCCGCCGTCCGCCGTGGTCCACACGCCGGTGTCGGTCGCCAGGTAGAGGCGCTGGGGATTCGCCGGGTCCACGACCAGGTCGTTGGCGGGCATGTTGGCGAGGTTGCCCGAGACGTTGGTCCACGAGCCGCCCTGGTTCAGGCTGCGGTGGACGAGCGTGGCCTGATCGTCCGAGGTGTAGCCCGAGTGCGTCACGTAGACGCCGAGCGCGTTGGCCGGGTCCGGCACGACGCGCGTCACCCAGCGCTTCGGCAGCCCCGCCGAGATGTCGTCCCACGAGGCGCCGGCGTTGAGCGAGCGCCAGACTCTTCCGTCGTCGGTGCCCGCGTAGTACACGCTGGAGCTGGCCGGCGAAATCGCGAGCGTGGTGATGGTGCCGTAGAGCAGCTGCGTGACCGGGTTGGTCGAGAGGTCGCCGCTCACCTTCGCCCAGGTGAGGCCGTTGTCGGTGCTCTTGTAGACGTATTGGCTGCCGGCCAGCAGGACGTTGTGGTCGGACGGGTCCATGCAGATCGGCGTGCTCCAGCCGAAGCGGTCCGACGACACCCACCCCGACGTGGTCGCGCCCGAAGGTCCGCCGGTGGTCGAGCGTCGGAAGCCGGAGTTGCTGCAGCAGTACTGCCACTCGCTGAAGACGATGTTCGGGTTCACCGGGTCCACGAGCTGGTAGAAGCCGTCCCCGCCCAGGATCGTGAACCAGCCCGAGGGGCCGGTGGCGGTCTTGATCGAGCTGTTGTCCTGGGCGCCGCCGTAGAGCTTCGTCGCGTCGGTGGGGTCCACCTCGCCTGCGTAGAACTGCGTGATGGGCAGGTTCAGCGACTTGGCGAAGTTCGAGCCGTCGTTCGTCCAGTAGAGCCCGCCGTCGTTGCCGACCACATAGCGCGTCGAGCTGGCCGGGTCGAGCCACAGCGCGTGATGGTCCACGTGCATGGAGCCGCCGACCCCGCTCCAGGTGGCTCCGCCGTCGAAGGACTGGAGCATCGAGACGCCGAGCGCGTAGACGTGGTCGGCGTTGAGCGGGTCCACGCCGTTCTCGCCGAAGTACCAGGCGAAGCCGCCGAAGGCGTTGCGGAACGTCGTGCCGACGTCACGCTTCGTCCAGGTCGTTCCGCCGTCGGTGCTCCGGTACCAGCCGAGGCCGACGTAGCCGCTGGCCGCGCCGCTGCTGATCTGCGCGTGCACGATGGAGGGCCGCGAGCGCGAGACCGCCAGCCCGATGCGGCCGACGTCGTCCGAGGGCACGGGCAGCCCGCTCGTCATGCGGGTCCACGTCGCGCCGCGGTCCACGCTGCGCCAGATCCCGCACTCGGGGCCGTAGGCGCGCCGGTAGGTGTTGCGCCGCACGCGCTCCCAGGTCGAGCAGAAGACGGTGTCGGGGTGCAGCGGGTTCATCGCGATGTCGCTCACGCCCGTGCTGTCGCTCACGAACAGGACCTGGTCCCAGGTCGTGCCGCCGTCGAGCGTGCGGTAGAGGCCGCGGTCGGGCCCGGTCGAGAACTGGCGGCCCATGACGCCGACCAGCACGTGCTGCGGGTCGGCTGGGTCCACGACCACCGAGCTGATCCGGCCCGCCGCGCCGAGCCCGCGAAAGTTCCAGCTCGCGCCCGCGTCGGTCGTGACCCACAGGCCGTTGCCGTCGTAGGAGTCCACCGAGCCGTTCGCCTCGCCCGTGCCCACCCAGACGACGTCGGGGTTCGAGGGGTCCACGGCCAGCGCGCCGATCGAGGCGAACGAGTTGCGGTCGGTCATGCACGTCCAGTTGGCGCCGCCGTCGCCCGATTTCCAGACGCCGCCGTCGGCCGCGCCCAGCCACAGCGTCGCGCCGCCGGGCGTCGCATCGAGCGCCGTGACGCGTCCGCCGATGTTGTAGGGGCCGACGTTTTCCCACTGCATGGGACCCGCGCTGGCGCGCAGCGCGCCGTCGCGTTCGGCCAGCGTGGCGTTCACCGCCGCGTCGTAGCGCGCCTGCGGCCAGGTGCCGTCGGCGTTCACGCGCTGCGCCCAGAACCAGTCGGCCGGCCGCTGCGGCCCGCCCTCGGCGCGCTCGCGGCGCTCCTCGTCGTCGCCGGCGTGCCGTTCGCGGAGCTGCCCGACCAGCAGCGGCGCGCCGGCGACGAGCGCGAGGCCGGCGAGCAGCACGCCGAGTCGGACACAGGTGCGGGTGCGCGGCATGGCGGGTGCTCCTGAAGGGTGAGGTCGCGCGATCCGTGCGGGGGAGGTCGTCCGCGCGAATTCTACGGTTCGGGCCCCGCTTCCCGCAACGCCCGCGCGAGCGGAGCGCGCAGCGCCGCGGGCACGACGCGGCCGAGCTTCACCCGGCTGGCGCCGGTGAACCGGGCGAGCGAGCGCAGGCTGTCGGCCGTGCCGCGCAGCGCGTCGTTCAGCCGGATCGCGCCCCAGGCGCCCCCGGGCGGCGTCCCGCCGTTCACGAGCCACGGCTCGAAGCCGACGCGGCGGGCCTCGAGCACGCCCTGACCGCGGTGCAGCTTCGGATCCACCCGGCCCACGAACCGCCCCTCGTGCAGGATCGGCAGCACGTAGTAGCCGTGCTTGCGCCGGTGACCGGGCACGTAGATCTCGATCCGGTAGTGAAACCCCCACAACCGCAGGATGCGTTCGCGGTGCCACAGGAACGAATCGAACGGACACAGCAGGGTCGTTCCGCGCGAAGGCCGCCGCACCCTGGCCGCCTTCGCGAGCGCCGCAAGGTCGCCCGCGAGCGCGTACCAGTGACCGCGCAGACCTTCGATCGCGACCGGCACGATCCGGCCCTCGCGTTCGAGCGCGGCGACCGCGCCGCGCAGATCGGGCATGAAGAGTTTGGGCCACGTCCAGTAGGCGGCGAGGTCGTCGAGGCTCGCCGCGCCCATCGCGTGCAGCGAGCGCAGCACCCGTTCGCGGGCGAGTTCGCCGGGGGGCAGCGGCCGGGTCGAGGCGTAGCGCGGCAGCACGCGCTCCATCGGCGCGTAGAGCTTCTCGAAATTGCGGCGCGAGTGGACGGCGATGCGCCCGGCCTTCCACAGGTAGTCGAGCGCGTGCGTCGCCGGCTTCCACGTCCACCAGCCGCCGCCCTTGCCGCCGCCGGGACGCTCGAATCCGGAATTGCCGAGCGGCGCGCGCGCCGCGATCTCGCGTTCCACCTGATCCACGAACGGCTGCCGCCGCCCCGGGTAGCGGTGGCGTCGCCGGAAGTGCGCCGGCATGGATTCCATCGTCGCCCGCCACAGTGGCAGGTCGCGCGAGTCCACGAAGCAGGCGACGTGCGTGAGGTACTCGAGCAGCAGCCGGCGGCGATAGGCGAGCCGGTCGAAGGCGGCGCGTTCGAAGGCGCCGAACCGGCTCCAGAGCGTCAGCAGGTGCGCGCGCTCGAGCACGTTCACGCTGTCAATCTGCAGTCCGCAGGTCCCGCCGACGAAGTCCGCCAGCGAGCGGGCGGTGAAGCGTCGTGCGCGCGGCCGGTCGAGCCGCTGGCGGGCGAGGAACAGCGCCGCGGCGGCGCGGCGCGGGAAGACCGGGACGCTCATGCCCTCGGGCCGCCGTTCGCGCGCCCGCGGGGCCCCGCCCGCCGGGGCTCCGGTGGCGCCGGAACCCGCGGCCGGACCCGACGGCGCGTGCGCACGTTTTTCACGCGCCGCCGCCGGCCGGGTAGGCCGCGCCGAGCACTTCGACCAGGTGCGCGAAGGCGACCCGAACGCCGCGCCCGTCGGCGCCGCGGCGCATGTGCATCAGGCAGCCGGGGTTCGAGGCCACGACCATGCCGGGCGAGACGCTCGCGATGCTGTCGAGCTTGCCTTCGAGCTGGGCGTCGGCCAGCTCGGGCTGGACGAGGTTGTAGACGCCGGCGCTGCCGCAGCACCAGTCGCTGTTCGGCAGGTCCACGAGCCGCACGCCGGGCAGCGCGCGCAGCAGGCGCCGCGGCGCCTCGCGCACCTTCTGCGCGTGCGCGAGGTGGCAAGCGTCGTGGTAGGCGACGAGCAGGTCGTGCGAGGAATCGCCCCGCGCGTGCAGGCGCGTTCCGGCGGCCGGCAGCCCGAGCTGCTCGAGCACTTCGGAGACGTCGCGCACCCGGCCCGAAAAGCGCTCGACCCCGGCGTCGCCGCCGCACAGATGCCCCGCCTCGCGCAGCGCCGCGCCGCAGCCCGCCGAGTTCGAGACCACGTACTCGCAGTCGGCTCCGAAGGCGTTCGCGTTCGCCCGCGCGAGTCGCCGTGCGGCGTCGCGGTCGCCCGAGTGCGCGTGCAGCGCGCCGCAACAGCCCTGCGCCCGCGGCACGTGCACCTCGGCGCCGGCCAGCACGAGCAGCCTCACCGTTTCGCGATTGATCGCCGGGAACAGGGTCTCCATGACGCACGAGGTGTGGAACGCGACGCGTGCCTTCGCCGCGCCCGCGGGGTGAAGGACGAGCCCTTCGGCCCGCCGCTCGAGCCGCGCGTCGCGCGGAAGCCGGTGCTCGACGCGTTCGAGCCTTCGCTCGGCGCGGGGCTCGAGCGCGGGCGTCATCGCCAGCCCGCGCGAGGCGAAGCGCGGCAGCCAGCCGCGACGGTCGGCGGCGCGGGCGAGGGCCGCGAGCGGGCCGGACTGCGACAGGCGCAGCAGGTCGGCGGCGAGCTGCATGCGGCCGCGATGCGGCAGGACGTGACCGAGCACCCAGCGGCCGAGGAGCCGCAGCGGGCTCGCGCGGCGGACGCGCCGCTCGATCTGCGCGCGCGAGGCTTCCAGGAGCTGCGAGTAGGGCACGCCCGCCGGGCAGGCCGTCTCGCACGCGCGGCAGTCGAGGCAGCGGTCGAGGTGCGTGACCAGCTCCTCGCTCGGCGCGAGCCGGCCTTCGAGCAGCCCGCGCATCAGGTAGATGCGGCCGCGCGGCGAATCGGGCTCGGTGCGCAGCGTCCGGTAGGTCGGGCACGCCGTCAGGCACAGGCCGCAGTGAATGCAGGTCTCGATCCCGGTCCGCGACGGCGGGTCCGCGGAGTCGAACCACGAACGGCTCCCGGGGGCCGGATTGCTGGGCGCGCTCATGCGCGGCAGGTTAGCACTCGTTCCCCCGTGTGGCGCGCGTCCGTACGCGTGCACGCGTGGGCGCTGCGCGCGCCCCGCGCGGAGTCACGCCCGCCGCGATACGGAAGCTCGCGTTCAGTCCTCGCCGTCCTCGTCGCGCTCGAGGTGGAAGTGGTGAAGGACGCGGTGCAGCGCGGGCGAGAGGAGCACGCCGACGCTGGCGAGCAGCACGACGCCGCTGTAGAGCGCGTAGACGGACGCGAAGATCTTGCCTTCCTCGGTCCCGATCTCGGCCACCGGCCCCATGCCGCCGAGGATCATGGAGGCGTTGTAGACGCAGTCCACCCAGCTCGGGATCCCGGCGAGGGTGTGATAGCCGACGACGCCGATGAGCAGGGAGAAGGCGATGATCCCCGCGGCGAGGGCGGCGCTGCGCAGCATGCGGGCGCGAAAGACCCGCGGGGGCGCGAGCGGTTCGGTGACGTGCTCGAACTCGAAGGGTGCCCTGCGGCGGCGTTTCATGGCACCAGCACCACCTTTCCGAAATGGGCGCGCGATTCGATCCGCTCGTGCGCGGCGCGCGCCCGGGCCAGCGGCATCACGGAGTCCACGACCGGCTCGAGGCGGCCGGCCGACAGCTCGGCGAGCACCGCGACCATCTCGTCGCGCGTGCCCATCCACGAGCCGAGCAGCGAGAGGTGGCGGCCGAACAGCAGGTTCAGGTCGAGCGTCGCCTTCGCGCCGATCGTCGCCCCACAGGTGACGAGCCGGCCGTTGCGGGCCAGCGAGGCGACGCCGGCCTCGAAGACGCGTCCGCCGACGTGCTCGAACACGACCTCGACGCCCTTGCGGGCGGTGATCCCGCGCACGCGCGCGGCGATGTCCTCGCTCGCGTGGTTCACGAGCTGCTCCGCGCCGAGCGAGCGGGCGCGCTCGAGCTTGGCCGCGCTGCCCGCGGTCGCGATGACGCGCGCGCCGAGGAGCCGGGCCACCTGCACGGCGGCGCTGCCGACGCCGCCGCCGGCGCCGATCACCAGCACGTCCTCGCCGGCGCGCAGCTTCGCGCGACCGACCAGCATGTGCCACGCGGTCAGGAACACCAGCGGCGCCGCCGCGGCCTGCTCCCAGGTGAGCCGGTCGGGGAAGGGCAGGCAGTTGCGCGCCGGCACCCGCACGTACCCGGCGTAGCCGCCGTTGCGCCGCCGGCCGAGCACGTCGTGGTGCCGGCAGAGGTTGTCCTCGCCCGCGCGGCAGGCGTCGCACTCGCCGCACGAGAGCGTCGGGTGGACGAGCGTCTTCGCTCCCACGGCGAGGCCGGACACGCCGGGTCCGAGTGCCGCGACTTCGCCGACCACGTCGCTGCCGAGAACGTGCGGCATCTCGACGACCAGGCCCGGCAGCCCGGAGCGCACCCACAGATCGAGATGGTTGATCCCGCAGGCGCGCACCCGGACGAGCGCCTCGCCGGCGGCGGGGAGCGGATCGGGAATCTCGCGGGGCTCGAGCACCTCGGGTCCGCCGTGGCGCTCGAAGACGGTCGCCTGCACCGGACTACTCGTCGAACATGACGGTGGGCTCCTCGTAGAAGCGCACCTGGCGGGTCAGAAGTCGCTCGGCCAGCCAGCGCCTGAGCCAGGCGTTCTTCTCCTCGATCGGCGTCACGCGATCCATGCACTTCTCCAGCGGCACGTTCAGGCGCAGCGCCCGCCACTGGATCAGGTGGCGCGTGATGCCGGCGGGCAGGTGCTCGCCGGCGCCGGCGAGTTCGATCACCTCCGCCGGATCGAAGCGCGGGAAAACGACCAGCGCCGAAATCTCGGGATGCTCGAGGTGCGCCTGCGTCAGCGAGTCCGTGGTGACGCGAATGTACGGCACCTTGTCCTGATACACGCGCACGACCTCGTTGAGCAGGGCGTTGCGCTCGTGCAGCGTGCGCCCGCCCTGCACGGCGAGCGCGTCGCCGTCGGCCAGGACCACGCAGGCGAGCGCCTCCCGCCGCGCCAGCATGGCGCGCGCGCGCAGGTGCCGGTCGTGCGTGACCGTGAGCCCGGCGATTCGCGAAAGGCTCGTCTCGAGGTCGGCGTGGGCCGTGCTCGTGAGGCCGTGGTACCAGGTGAAGAGCTGCACCGCCGGGGTCTCGTAGCGTACGACCTGCGCGACGATGTGCGGCCAGCCGGCCGCCTTCGCGGCCGTCGTGCGGTTGGCTCCGTCGAGCACCACGAAGCGCGGCTCGACCCGGTGCCCGTCGCCCACCTGCGTGACGATCGGCGGGTTCCGCAGCACGCCCGATTCGCGCAGCTTCCCGACCAGCGGCAGCGTCCGCTGCAGGTCGTGGTACTCGTGCGGGAAGACGGACTCCACGGGTACGAACCGCAGGTCGGGAAGTCGGACGTCGGTGCTCGACATGGGCTGGCACTCTATATGGAGGGGCTTCGCGCCGGTAGCCGACCGCCCCTTCTGCGCGGCCGTCCGCTCGCGCAGGCCGGCGCGCGACGCGCGGCGGCGCGCATCGGCCGCGGCCCCCGGCGTGTCGCCGGCGCACCTGCGCCCCGCAGCCGGACGGCTCCCCGCCTCGCGAGCGCATTCGGCATTCCCGGCTGGCGGTTCGGGAATCGCCCGGGCTAGTTTCCCGGAGGCGGCGACGAACGACGTGCCCGAACCCTGGCGAGGTCCCACGGATGGCCACCGAGCACACGGCGCAGGCGGAATCGCGGCGGCCCGGCGTGGTCGTCCTGCTGATCGTGCTCCTGGCCGGCATCGCCGCGCTGCATGCCGCCGACCTGCGGCAGCCGTTCATGACCGACGACTACCTGTTCCTCGAGCAGGCGCGCGCCGGGTCGCTGTGGGAGGCGCTGACCAGCGCCGATCCGCTCGGGAACTACTTCCGGCCCGTCGGCCGCCAGGTGTTCTTCGCGCTGGTCGGCGGGCTCGGGGGCGAGCAGCCGTGGGTGTACCGGCTGGTGAACCTCGGCCTCTTCCTGGCGGCCACGGTTCTGCTGTTCCGCATCGCGCGCCGGCTGCTCGGCGGCCGCGCGGCGCTGGTCGCGGCCGCGTTCTTCGGGCTTCATTACGCCGCGGCGGTCCCGCTGCTGTGGATTTCGGGCTCGCAGGACATTCTCGCGTCCTTCTTCGGGCTGCTCTGCATCGAGACCGCGCTCGGCGGCCACCGGACCGCCTCCGCCGCGGCGCTGGCGCTCGCGCTGCTCTCGAAGGAGTCCGCGGTCGCGGCGCCGGTGGCCGTGGTGGCGCTGCTGTGGGCGCGGGGCGCGGACCTGCGCGGCGCGTTGCGCGCGAGCGCGGCGCTCGGGGGCGTGCTCGTGCTGTGGCTCGCGTTGTGGCTGGCCACCTCCGGCGCGCGCCCGGCGCGGCCCGATCTTCCGACGGGCGTCGCCGCGGCGCCGCTCGCGGCGTTCGTTCACGGGCTGCAGGTCGCGCTCGGCCTCGAGTTCCGCGCCGGCCAACCCGTGCTCGGCCACTGGAGCGCGTCGGCGCAGTGGCTGGCGATTTCCGCCGGGCTGCTGATCTGGCTCGCCGGCGGCGCGCGGGCCGGCGCGCCGGACGCCGCGCTGCCGGCCGGCGCGCGCGGCCGGGTGGCCTTCGCCGGTCTCGCATGGGCGGCGGCGGGCGCTGCGCCCGTCGTGGCGGTGTCGTCCATCTGGAGCGCGTACTTCTACCTGTTCGCGCTCGGCGGCGCGGCGCTTTCGCTCGCCGCCCTGCTCGCCACCGCCCCGCGCACGGTGGTCGCCGCGACGATCGCGCTGACCACGCTGCTCAGCGTTCAGGCCACCCGGCTCGACGAGTTCGCCGGCCGGCCGGATCCCTGGGCCTGGCGCTCGCACGTCACCGACCATTCCGTGCGCCGCGCCATGGGGCTGAGCTCGAAGTTCCTCGCCGAGCTGAAATCCGCGCGGCCGACGCTGCCGCGCCGCAGCACCGTCTTCTTCGCCGACGTTCCACCGGCCGCCGGCTGGCAGGCCGGAAGCGGAGCGCTGCTTCGCTGGGCGTACCGCGACACGTCGCTGCGCAGCCATTTTCTCGGCGAGTTCGGCGCGGGACTCGCCGCCCGCGGGCCGATCTACTTCTTCAGCGTCGAGAACGGCGCGCTGGTGGACCACAGCGACGATCCGATGATGCTGCCGTCGTTCGCCTACAGCATGCTGCTGGCCGACCGTCCGCAGGCCGCCAGCGACGCGCTCGACCTGGCGCTGACGAAGGACCCCTCCGCGCGGGACCTCCGCCGCTGGCGCGGCTGGGCGAAGCTCGCCCAGGGCGACACGCTGGCGGCGTACTCGGACCTGCGGGCGGCGGGCATCACACCCGTCTTTTCCGCGGCGCTCGACAGCACGGCGGGCGGCGTGAAGGCGGTGCCGGACACGGCCGCGCGCATCGCCTCGCTCGAGGCGGCCGTGCGGCTGGCCGGACTCTCGCCGAATCTTCACGCCCGCCTCGCGGCGTTGTACCTGGCGTCGCCGGAGCGGCGGACACAGGGCGCGATCGAGGCCTACGCCTATCGCGTGCTGCGGCCGCGGGCCCCGGACGCCTGGCGAAAGTGGGCCGCGGCGCAGCTCGCCGAACGCCAGTACGAGGCGGCGCTGCGCTCGCTGGAGCGGTACCGGGCGCTGCTCGCCGGCGAGGGCCGCGACGACACCGAGGCGGCGGCCGTCGTCGCCTCGCTGCGCCGGCTGTCGAGCGGAAGCATCGGCGGGCACGCCGCCATGCCGGAGGCGCCGAGATGAGCCGGGAGCCGTGCGGTCCGCGGTGCGCCGCGCCGCAAGGGAGGCGGCACCAGCGCTGGTTCGTGATGCTCGCGTGCGGAGCGGCGCTGGCGGCGGGTCCGCTGGTGCGCGAGTCGCTGGCCGCCGGCGATTCGCTGTTCGCCGGCGATCAGGTGCACGCGATCTCGATCGCGTTCGCGCAGCCGGCGTGGCGCGAGACGCTCGCCGCATGGCACGACGCGGGCGTCGAGACGTACCTGCCGGCCGTCGTGGTGGTGAACGGCGCGAGTTACGACAGCGTCGGGGTCCGATTCAAGGGTCAGTCGTCGTACCTGTTCTCGAACGACAAGAAGCCCTTCCGGCTCGTGTTCGACGAGTTCCGCGGTTCGCAGCGGCTCGACGGGCTCAAGAGCGTTCACCTCAACAACGCCTGGCGGGACCCTTCGTTCCTGCGCGAGAAGCTCCACCTGGGCTTTCTTCGCGATGCCGGCGTCGCGGCGCCCCGCGCCAACCACGCGACGCTGGAGGTGAACGGGGAGCCATGGGGGCTCTACGTGCTCGTCGAGCACGTGGACAAGAAGTTCCTCGAGTCCCGCTTCGGGGAGAAAGACGGCAACCTCTACAAGGCCGTGGACGGAATCGCCACGAACGCGGGCGGGGGACCGCCGCCACTGTCGGACTTCCGCTGGTACGGGCCCGACCCGGCCGACTACACGGATCGCTACGAGCTCAAGACCGACGACTCGGAGCGCCCGTGGTCCGACCTTCTCGCGGTGGCGGACGCACTCGCGCACTCGCCGGACCTGCCCGCGGCGCTTCCCTCGCTCGTCCAGCTCGAGCGCTTCGGTCGGGCGATGGCGGCCGACAACCTGCTCGGCAACCTCGACTCGTACGCGGGCAGCGGGCGCAACTTCTACGCCTACTTCCCAAAGGACGGTCGTCCGATGGAGTGGATCGCGTGGGACGCCGGCCTGAGCTTCGGCGCCTATCGGGTGGACCGTACCGACCCGCGGACGCTTCCGCCCGACTACGTGAGCGACGACGACGACCGCCCGCTGCTCGCCAGGCTGCTCGGGGAGCCGGCGCTGCGTCGGGACTATCTCGACGGCTACGCGGCGCTCTTCCGCGATCAGTTCTCGGTTCCGCGCCTGCTCGCGCGGGTGGATTCGCTCGCGGCCCTCGTGCGCCCGTACGTCCTCGCCGATCCGAAGAAGGCGACGACGAACGAGCAGTTCGAGGAGAGCCTGGTTTCCGACGTGCGCCTGGGCGACCTCGTCGTGCCCGGGCTGGCGTCGTTCCTTCGGGCGCGCGCGGCCACGGTCGCCGCGTGGCTCGCCGCGGACGGCGGCGCGCCGGCCGGCTGCCGGCTCGCGGGCATCGTGCCCAACCCCGCGCGCTCGAGCGTCTCGTTCACCGTCGAGCTCGCCTCCGCGGGGTCCCTGCGCCTGGAGGTCTTCGACCCCGCCGGTCGGCGCGTCGCGGAGCTGGCGAACGGTGCATGGTCCGCCGGCTCGCACACGCTGGACGCCGACGTCTCGGGTCTTGCGCCGGGCCTATACCTGTGCCGGCTGCGTGCGGCGCGCGGCGAGTCGGTGAAACGGATCGTCGTCCTGCCCTGAGCGCCCATCGCCGCGGCGCCGTTACTCCTTCGCCGCGCCCTCGTTCGCCCGTCCGTGCGCGAAGTACGCATCCTTCAGGCGCTGCATGACGTCGGCGCGGCGATCGTAGAGGCGCTTGCGCTCGCGCGGCGCGTGGCGGGCGAGCGCGTACGCGGTGAGCAGCGGCAGCGTGATCGTCGAGTCGGCGTAGCAGATCACCGTGCCCGGCAGCTGGTCGGGGTCGATCTTGCCCCAGCTCACCGCCTCGGCCGGCGTCGCGCCGGAAAGCCCGCCGGTGTCCGGCCGCGCGTCGGTGCAGGCGAGGAAGTAGTCGTGACCCTTCTCGGCGATGCCCAGAACCTCCTGGATCTGCGGTTCGGTCTGCAGCAGGAAGTTCTTCGGGCTGCCGCCTCCCAGGATCCACACGGCGCTCCGTCCGCCGCGCGCCTTCGCGTCCCAGACGATGCCGGCCGTCTCGTTGACGTCGGCGTTCACGTCGAGCAGCAGCTTGCCGCCCTCCAGCGCCTTGGCCGCGATGTTCATGCCGATGGACGAATCGCCCGGCGACGAGGTGTAGATCGGCACGCCGTATTCGTACGCGGCGGCCAGCAGCGAGCGGGCTTCGAGCCCCAGCTTCTGCTCGCGCGCGCGCAGGTACCTGCCGCACAGGTGGTGGAACTCGGCGGTGCTCATGGTGCGCTGGAACTCGGGGCCCGCGATGATCTCGCGGAAGAAGGCGTCGGTGTCGAGCAGCACCTCGTAGTCGAAGAAGATGTCGTAGATGCGCACGACACCCTTCTCGCGCAGCTCGACGTCGTCCACCGCGAACGTGCCCTGGTGCATCGCCAGCCCGAGGCCGAAGTGGGCGTCGTGGTACAGGTTCGCGCCGGTCGAGACGATCCAGTCCACGAACCCGGCGCGCATGAGCGGGATGATCGCGCTCATGCCGAGCCCCGCGGGCGTCAGCGCTCCCGTCACCGACAGCGCCACCGTGACGTCGTCGGCGAGCATCCGCTCGACCAGCAGCCGCGCGCCCTCGCGCAGGCGGGCGCCGTTGTAGGCGAGGAACGCCTGATCCACCAGGTCGGCGACGGTTTCCTTGCCCGTGATCGCCGGTGGGTTGATGCGGGTGCCGCGCAGGTAGCGGCTCGACGGCTTGTCCTTCGGGGTCATCTCGTCCTCGGGTGAGTCGGGTGAGTCGGGTGCGTGCGGCGTGCGAGGGCGCGGAAGATAACCCCGGCGTGCGGCCGCCGCTACCGGTGCGCGCGGCCCCGGCGGACCCCGCCGCGGATGGTCCGCGTCAGCGGCTCAGCCGGGAGCGGGACCGCATGCCCTGCACTTCGGCGATTTTCCTCGCGTCGTCGGGGAACAGGCCCACCTTCGCGAGCCGCGGGATCAGCTCCAGCCAGCGCGGTTCGCGCGCGAACACCTTGCGGAAGAGCTCGAGCCCCTCCTTCGTCTGGCCGGTCGTGTACATCGTGAGCGCCGCCCAGAACTGCAGCTCGACCACGTCGGGCGCGAGCTTCACCGCTTCCGCGTACGCCGCGGCGGCCTCGGCGGGTTTCTTCTCGGCCGTGAAGGCGTCGCCGCGGTCCTCGGCGTTGTAGGCGCGGCGCAGCGTGATGAGCCGCCGCAGCTCCTCGAGCGGCTTCGGCGAGTCCTCGACGCGCAGGTTGATGACGTAGTCGTTCCACGGCTTGCCCGAAGACCGGCCCTTCACGATCACCATCGCCGCCGACTGGCGGCCGCGGATGTCGCCGCCCGCCTTCTCGGCCGCTTCCAGCGCCTGCATCATCCGCTCGGCGAGATCGCCCTGCGCGCTTTCGAAGGCCGCCTTCATCGCCGGCCACACGGTCGCGTTCGCCATCAGGTTCGCCTGGCACGAGAAGCCGTCGCCCTGCGCGTCGCCCGCGTCCGGAATGCACGCCCTGCCCGTGTACGCGGCGATGCCGCCGAAGGCGTCCACCATCGCCACCTGCCGGCCCTCGTTGTGCGGATCGGCCTTGAGCAGCGAGTCGAGCGCCTCCTTCGCCGTGAGCCCCTCGCGCATGAGTTGCAGGCCGAGCGGGCCGTAGTCCACGAGCACGAGCGACTGCGTCGCCACCGCGCCGACGCCGGCCTCGGCCCACGGCACCACCGGCCCGACCGAGAAGTAATGCGACTGCACGGCGACGCCCATCTCGCCGGTCTTCGCGTCGCGCGCGACGATCGAGTAGGTGTGCGCGAGCGGGTTCGGCCGGCCGGCGGCCACGACGCCCGCGCAGGCGGGCGTGGCGATCGCGGCGGCGAGGGCAAGGGCGAGCGGCGCGGCGGCGACGGAACACATGAGCGGAACCTCCAGACCGGGTGAGTCGCGGCGGGAACGGCCGACACTATAAGGAATGCAGGGGAATGGCAGGCCCGCGAACACGATCTCGATTGAGCCGCCCCGGGCCGCGCGGCTACCCTGCGCCTCGCCTCACCCTGCTGCCGTCCCCGTCCCCGGCGGAGATCCCCCTTGAACTCGCTTCGCGGCCACGCGCTGGCCGTCTTCCTGGTCGTGCTCGCCCCGGCGGCCGCTTCCGCTTCGCCATCGGCCCGCCCGACCTGCGCGGTGACGCGCGCGAGCGGTCCGCTGCGCGTGGACGGCGTCCTCGACGAGCCGGCGTGGGCGGCGGCGCCGCCGATCACGGACTTCCGGCTGCTGTATGCGCGCGAGGGCCAGGCGCCGGGCGAATCCACGGCGGTGCGCGTGCTGGTGGACGAGCGCCGGATCGTGTTCGGCATCACCTGCATGGAGTCCCATCGCCCCGCGGCGAGCGTCATGCCGCGCGACCGCATTACCGATGGCGACTTCATCGCGATCCACCTCGACACCGACGGCGACGGGCAGCGCGCCTACATCTTCGGCGTGAACGCGTTCGGCGTGCAGCTCGACGGCACGCTCACCGACGAGCCCGACTTCCAGTGGGACGGCGTGTGGGACGCCGAGGTGCGGCGCGGGCCCGACCGCTGGACGGCCGAGATCGCGATCCCGTTCCGCACGCTGCGCTTCACCGAGGGCGGCGCGAGGCCCTGGCGGCTGTGGCTGCGCCGCCAGTGCGAATCGTTGAACGAGGTTTCCTCGTGGCCGCTCTGGAGGCAGGGCGAAGCGGGCGCGATCATGCTGCAGGCCGCCGACCTCACGGGCCTCGCCGGCCTGCGCGGCGGGCACGCCGTGTACCTCGAGCCCTACGTGGCGGGTTCGCTCGACGCGGCCCGCGGGACCGACGCGCCCGAATCGCGCGAGTGGAGCGACTCGCGCCGCCGCGCGGCCGGCCTCGACGCGCAGGCGGCGGTGACGAGCGCGCTCACGCTCAACGCGACCTACCGCCCCGATTTCAGCCAGATCGAGGCCGACGCGCTGCTCATCGAGGCCAACCAGCGCTTCCCGCTCCAGTACGACGAGAAACGGCCGTTCTTCCTCGAAGGCGGCGACGTGTTCCAGACGCCGCTCGAGCTGGTCTACACGCGCCGCATGGCGAGCCCGATCGCGGGAGCGAAGGTGGCGGGCCGGGTCGGCGCGCTCCGCACGGGCGCTCTGTGGGTGCGCGACGAGGGTGGCGTCTCGATGGCGGGCTCGGGGCACGGGCCCGCGGCCGACTCGAAGCGCGGCGACTACCTGCTCTCGCGCGTCGAGCTGCCGTTCGGGGAAGGCAACACGGTCGCCGTGCTCGGCGCGCTGCACGACCAGGACGGCGACTTCCCGGGCGCCTTCGGCCCGACCGCGCCCGCGGTCGCACGGGGCTCGCGCAACACGGTCCTCGCGGCCGACGCGAAGCTCAAGCTCTCGGACCGGCTGTCGTGGACGGGCCAGATCGCACGCACGGCGACGCGCCTCGACAGCGCGTACACGGACTCCTCGCTCGTCTTTTCGGGGTTGCAACCCGAGTTCCGCGGCGAACGCTTCTCCGGCGGCGCGTGGGTCTCGCGCCTGCGCTACGACACGCGCTCGCTGACGCTGCACGCGCGCGTCCGCGGCATGGGACCGCGGTTTCGCGACGAGCTGGGATTTCAGGAGCGCGTCGGCGTCCGCTACCAGCAGGCGATCGCCGAATGGCGCATGGACCCGCGGGACGGACCGCTCCAGCGCGCGATGTGGACGAACGAGGCGCTGGTCATTCACGGCCGGAACAACGCGCTCGACTACTCGTTCCTGAACTCGTGGTGGGACTTCCAGCTGCGGAGGAACTTCGAGTTCTCGCTCGGCTTCGAGGCGCTCGACGAGTTCTGGCTCGATCGGCGCTACCCGCAGGAGCGCGTCCACGCCTTCCTCGCCGACAACCGCTGGCGGCCCTTCACCTGGACGCTCGAGACGATCACGGGCGACGGGCTGTGGTACGGCGCGACCCCGGCCGAGTCGTACCGCGCCTGGACCGAGACATGGCTGTTCGACGGCACGCTGCGCCCGCAATCGTGGCTGACCGCCGCGATCAACCTGAAGCACTTCCGCGTCGCGCGCACGCCGACGCGCGGCGAGGTCGTGAACGTGTGGCTCGTCGGCGTCAACGCGAACGCGCAGTTCACCCGCCGGCTGTCGGCGCGCATTTACCCGCAGTACGACGGCGGTTCGAAGCATCTCGCGGTGAACGCGCTCGTCGGCTGGGTGCTGCACCCGGGCACGGTGCTCTACGCGGGCGTCAACGGCGGCTTCGACGAGCGCGTGGCGGACCGGCGCATGACGGCGACCTCGCGGCAGGTCTTTGCGAAAACGTCCTGGCGGTTCGAGCTGTAGCGCACGACCCGGATCGCAGCCGGGCTGGAGAGTTGGCGGCAAGGGGCGGGGGGCTCAATGGTCGCCCCGCGGACGAGCAGCGCGCAAGGAATTTGTTCGTGTGGGGGTGGTGGGCACGGCGACGGCGAGCGGGCGCGATGGCCCGGCAACGCCTCCCTTCGTTCGTCGCGGGGCTCCGGTGTCGCGCGGGAAGGACGCGATGCGCGTGACGCGCGTCCGCTACTCGCCGCGCTCCCAGCGCCCGCCCAGCGCCATCACGCCGGCGGGATCCAGCGACCGGCGCAGGGACGCGCGCAGCGCCGCGATCGCGACCGCGGGCGCGGGCCGCTCGAGCGCGACGCCGCGGGCTTCGGCGAGCGTGAAGCCCCGCCCGGCCAGCTCGGCGACGAGCGCCTCCGCCTCGGCCGGCCCGGGCCAGAGCAGCAGCCGGCCGCTCGGGGCGTGGAAGACGAGTCTCCCGGCGCACGCACGCCCCGCGAGGAACGCGACCGCGGCCGGCGTGTTGTGCGCGCTCGCGAACGTCAGGCGCGGGCCCTTCGCCTCCTCGAGATCGGCGGCCGCCTGCCAGATCGGCGGCACGGCCCCGCCCTCGGCCCGCGAGACGGGGGGGCCGAGCTTCGCGACGGCGAACGCTTCGCACTTGGCGAGCCAGGCCGCTTCGTCCTCCCAGCCGAGCACGACCGTGAACGCGGCAGGGGTCGCGAAATCGCCGAGGCCGGCCGCCGCATCGCGGCCGAGCACGGTGAGCGCGGCGGGCTCGCGGCGGGGGAAAACGGCCCAGCGGGGCGCGTCGGCCAGCGTCGCCGCGTCGCATTCGTAGGCGAGCGCGACGCGCGCGGGCGGCAGCGGCGCGAGCTTGAGGCTCGCTTCCAGCAGCACGCCGAGCCCGCCGCGCGAGCCGGCGAGCAGCCGGTGAACGGCGTGGCCGGCGACATTCTTGACCACGCGCCCGCCGGTCCTCGCGGGCACGCCGTCGCCGGTCACGAAGCGCGCGCCGAGGATGCGGTCGCGCGGCGCGCCCAGGCGCAGCCGCCGCGCGCCGCTCGCGTTCGCCGCGAGCACGCCGCCCAGCGTCGCGCGTGAACCGTGCGCGCCCTCTAGCGGCAGCTCGTGACCGTGCGAAAGCAGCGCCGCGCGCAGCGTCGCGAGCGTCACGCCGCACTCGGCCGAGACCGTGAAGTCGTCGGGGTCGTACACGGTCACGCGGTCGAGGCCGGTGAGGTCGAGCGCCACGTCGTAGCGGCCCTCGAACGCCTCGCCCTCCAGCGCGACGCCACCGCCCCACGGCACGAGCGCGAGCCCGTCGGCCGCGCACGCGCGCACGACCTCGGCCGCCTCCTCGACGCTCGCGGGCCTGACCGCGTGTGCGGGCGCCGCGCCGCCGAGCGCGAAGCGCGTGACGTCCTGCGCGCGCCCCGGCGCGATCGCCGACAGGAGGCCGCTCATATCCACGGTCCTTCCGCGTCGGGGCGCGGACGCATGCCCCCGAGCTGCGCGGGCCCGCGCGCGTGCGCCTCGCCGCAACCCGCGCCCGCGGGCAGGACCTTGCCGGGATTGAGCACGCCATCCGGGTTGAACGCGTGCCGCACCCGCTCCATGACCGCGAGGTCGTCCGCGCCGAACAGCTCGGACATCATCGGCCGCTTCTCGATGCCGACGCCATGCTCGCCCGAGATCGTGCCGCCGAGCCGGATGCACAGACGCAGGATCTCCTGCGAGACCTCGAGCGCGTCGGCCTGCTGCTTCGGCGAGCGCGCGTCGAACATCACGTTGGGGTGCAGGTTGCCGTCGCCCGCGTGGAAGACGTTGCCGACCGTGAGGCCGCGCTCCCCGCTCAGCCGGTAGGTGGCGGCCAACGCCTCGGCCAGCTTCGTGCGCGGCACGACGCCGTCCATCACGTAGAACCCGCTCGCCGCTCGCCCGAACGCGCCGAACGCCGACTTGCGGCCCTTCCACAGGAGCGCCCGCTCGGCCGCGTCCTGCGCCACGCGCGTCGAGCGCGCGCGGTGCGCCTTCGCGATCTGCTCGATGCGCGCCGCCTGCGGCTCGAGCGCGACCGCCGGGCCGTCGAGCTCGATCAGCAGCACCGCGCCGGCGTCGGTCGGCAGGCCCATGTGCAGCCACGCCTCGACCACGCCGGTCGTCACGCGGTCCATGATCTCCATCGCCGCGGGCACGATGCCGGCCGCGATGACGCGCGAGACCGTCTCGCACGCGTCGCCGATGTCGGCGTAGTCGAACAGCATCGTCTTGACGCCCTCGGGAACCGGCAGCAGCCGCACGCACACCTCGGTCACGATCGCGCACGTGCCCTCGCTGCCGACCACGACGCTCGCGAGGTCGAAGTCCGGCGCGTCGCACGCCTCGCCGCCCAGCGTCGCCGCGACGCCGTCGGCGAGCACGACCGTGAGCCCGAGCACGTGATTGAGCGTGACCCCGTACTTGAGGCAATGCGGCCCGCCCGCGTTGGTCGAGACGTTGCCGCCGATCGTGCTCACCTGCTGCGACGCCGGATCGGGCGCGAAGTAGAGGCCCGCGGGCGCGAGCTGCTGCGAGAGCTGCAGGTTCACGAGCCCCGGGTGCACCCAGGCGAACAGGCGCTCCTCGTCGAGCCGCAGCACCCCGTTCATGCGGTTGAGCGACAGCGACACGCCGCCCTGCTCGCAGGTGCAGCCACCCGCGAGCCCCGTGCCCGCGCCGCGCGGCGTGACGCCCAGCCCGTGCGCGCGCGCCCAGCGCAGGACCGCGCACACCTCGTCGGTCGAGGTCGGCAGCGCGACGACCTCGGGGCGGAACTTCTCGATGACCAGCGAGTCCGCCTCGTAGGTGAAGAGCGCGGCGTCGCTCGCCAGCACGCCTTCGGGGCCGAGCAGCGCGCGCAGCTCCGCGAGCGCCGCGGGAGTCAGGGGCATGGCGGGAAGCTAGACCGCGGCGCGGAGCGGGGCAAAGCGCGGGGGCGCCATGGCCAGGCGGTCAGGGCCGGCAGCCTGCGGCTTGGGTCGATCTCGCACCGAGGGCCGGGATTTCCCGGCCCTCGGTGGTCCATCGCATTACGAAATGCGCTTCACGTGGCAAGGCACACGATCTCTTCCGAAGTTGGGGGACGGCATCTGTTACGAGCCTGCGTCTCCGATCGGCCCTCGTGAACGCGCGTTCGCGAGGTGGGCCGGGGCCACTGCAGTCGCCGGTTGAGCTCAGCGCCGCGCCTGCGCTACGCCCCGGCCGGCGCTCCGAGGTTCGCGGCGAGCGTGCCGAGCGCGGCCTCGATCCGCGCCCAGCCCCGCTCGGGCGTGAAGCCGCCGTTGCGCCCGCAGGCCTTGGCGCCGACCACGTGGAAGCCGGGCTCGGCGCACTCGAGCGCGCCGCCCGTCTCGCGCACCTCCAGCTCGCGGCAGAACGACAGGTCGGGGCGATAGCCGGCGTTGACGATCACCTGGTCGG
>JADLBL010000009.1 GCA_020847735.1 Candidatus Eisenbacteria bacterium | reverse complement strand
TGACCGCCCGGTTCGACCTGCCGAACGCCAGCTCGGACGGCGGTGCGGTGCTGCTGAAGGCCGCGGATCGGCGTCTCGGCCTGATCTCCCGGCTCGCGGCCGCGCTGGTGGACGAGCGGCAGCGCGGTAAGGTGCGCCACGCGCTCGCCGACCTGCTCGGTCAGCGGATCTACGGCCTCGCGCTCGGCTACGAGGACGCCAACGACGCGGCGCGACTGGCGGACGATCCGATCCACAAGCTGCTGCTCGGGCGCGATCCGCTGCGCGGTGCTGCGCTGGCGTCGCAACCGACGCTGTCGCGGTTCGAGAACGACGTCACCCGCGGCGAGCTCCTCGGCATGGGCGAGGCGCTGTTCGAGACCGTGCTCGAGCGTCACCGCCGGCGCCGTCGCAAGGTGCGCCGGATCACCGTCGATCTCGACGTCACCGACGACCCGACCCACGGCGCCCAGCAAATGGCGTTCTTCAACGGCTTCTACGACACCTGGTGCTACCTGCCGATGCTGGCGTTCCTCACCTTCGACCGCGAGAGCGAGCAGTACCTGTGCGCCGCCGCGCTGCGGCCCGGCAACGCACCGACCCACGCCGGCGCACTGACGCTGCTCACGCGCATCGTCGGCCGGCTGCAGGAGCGCTTCCCCCGCGCCCGCATCCTGGTCCGACTCGTTGGCGGCTTCGCGCACCCCGAGCTGTTCGAGTTCCTCGACACCGTCGGCGTCGACTACGTGGTCGCGATGGCCAAGAACGAGGTCCTGGAGCGCCAGGCCGAACTCGACCTGATCGCCGCCCGCGTCCTGAGCGACGTGACGGGCCGGACCGAGCATGTCTACACCGACTTCGCCTACGCCGCCGGCACCTGGCTCCGCGAGCGGCGCGTGGTCTGCAAGGCCGAGGTCGTGCGCCTCGAGGGTCGCGAGCCGCGGCTCAACCCGCGCTTCGTCGTCACCAACCTCAAGGCCAAGCCGCAGCGGATCTACGAGCGCGTCTACTGCGCCCGCGGCGACGCCGAGAACCGCATCAAGGAACTCTTCGTCGTGGCCTTCGATCGCACCAGTTGCTCGCGCTTCGCCGCCAACCAGTTCCGCGTCCTGCTCGCCGCCGCCGCGTTCGCGCTGCTGCAGGAGCTGCGGCTCGCCGCCCGCGGCACCGCGTGGGCGCGGGCGCAGGTCGCGAAGCTGCGACTCGACCTGCTCAAGATCGGCGTGCAGGTGATCGCCTCCGTGCGCCGGATCGTCCTGCGCCTGCCCGACGCGTTCCCGTTCCGGGACGGCTGGCACGCGCTGGCGTTGCACAGCGGCGCAAGTCCTGGCTGAGATCACGCGCTGTCTCCAAGCTCCGCGAACTCGAACTTCGAAAAGTGGCCCCCCGCAGGGCGGAGCCATGTCCTCGCGGGCGCCTCGCCCGAGGTCGGCGACGCGATAAGGCGACACCCAGCCTCCCGCAGGGCCTCGGTTCGCCGAAGCCCGCCGGCGTGACCGCCTTCAGGCCGTAAACAGCCTGCCCCGTCGACTTCATGAATAGGTCGGGCTAGATCGCTCAGACGCTTAAAGTACAAGCATGACTTGCCCATCTTGTGCTTTCCGAGCTTGGACAGCAGCAGCGCTTGGTCTTTCCCCTCTGCGACCAGGTACACCACAAGGTCGCGACCGCGGATTGCAAAGCCAGTAACGCAGGACTCTCCAGTTCGGCCGCTCTCGTACCTGTAACTGTACGAACCATAGCCGACAATGCTTGGCCCCCACAATGTGGGACTCTCACCCGTGACCTTCCTGAGCATGGCCATTAGGGTCTTGCAATCCGCTCTCTGCTGTTCGTCGGCGCGAGAGGCAATGTAGTCATCGACGTTACCTCCTGTAGCTTTGGTCTTTGATTCAGCCATTGCGCGACCCTCAGGTAAGTGTGACTTGTGCCGTCTAACGCTCAGCATCAGCGGCGGCGCGCAGCGCCGTCCGCTGCATGCTGTTGTTGGGTGGCCTTGGATCCTTCCTGCCCTGGCTCCAAACGTCACTTGCTCAATCAATGGCTGCCATTGAGGGTCGGTCGCGTCGTCGCACCCTTTCCACGGTCAGCGCCTTCCAGAAGACACCCATGTAGATGGCCCACCAGATGACAGACGTAACCAACCGACCCCCCACCGCAGACGTGCCTGGGGAGGCGACGGACTCAAGAAGGAAGTAGCCCTTTTCGATGGTCCACAGGGCCATCGACAGAACGAATGCCCAACGGTGACCGCGGAAGCAAGGGATGGCGAGGCCAGAGTAAATGACCGTGTTGGAGATGACCGCGATCCAGTCCATCTTCATGAGCCACGGTCCGATGAGAGCCGTAATCGCCACAGTGAGCAACCACAGCATTGCCGAGAGCTTCCGATAGGACTTGCCGATCCCGAGCGACGAATAGCCGGACACTTGTTCAGCCAGTTCAGCAGGGCTCATTCGCCAATCGAAGGTCGAGCGCCAGAAACCCTTGCGCTCTGCCTTCGGCTTGTTGCCCTCTGTCGGTGACTCATGGGGCGCGTCCATCGGATACCCCTTTCGCCGAGTGCTCCTCGGAGATGACTCCACGTAGGCGGAATGCACCAATCCAGACGAAGATCAGCGTGAGTAGGTTGACGCCGACCCAGAGGCTCTTGCTTCCCAGCTTCACGGGCAGTATCGGGTTGTAGACGATGGCGAGAACAGCGTATATCCACACCCACCGATTGTCACCGCGACTCCGAGCGCCTGCGAAGCCAAGCGCGCTCGTGAGGCAGAGGACCACCCGAAGCAGCGTGTAGTAGCCGAATGGCATCCGAAGAAGTCCGAGCCCGATGGCAAGAGTCGAAGCGATCGCCAGGATGATCATCTCACTCTGCTAAGGAAGATAGGACTCGCATGCCCAAGTAGTTCCACACCTCGCCGATGACCTCGAACTCGTCGACTATGGGCGACACGACCTTCAGGGCATCTGAGAGTGTCCCGTCTGGCTGTTCGATCGCGCTAGAAAGCTGGTTCAGGACGTACCAGTGCACCCGTTCCGCCACGATGTCGGGTGGCAACCAGTGCGGTAGATCATTCGGCAGGATCGGATGCGCGACGCCGAAGTCGTCACGAGTCCTCTGCCACGCGGCAGCGAGTCCGGCATAGGGAGTCTCTCCCTCCTTGACCGCGTTGAAGGAAACTTGCCAGTAAAGCGCTCTCGGGCCCGTGCTGTCTTGGCGCCGTGCGTCTGTGATTCTGATTTCAACCTTCATGGCTGCCCCTCCGATATTCCACGGCCGCTCGCGCAAAACCTCCCGTGACCTCCAGGACGACATCTTGGTTCATCCAGGCGGCCGTCGATGCTTGTCGCTCTGGCCGCCTAACTCCAAGTAGCCCGTTCAACATATCCGATTACCGCCACCCTCGGCGCCCATGTATCCAGCCGGATCCATCGGCCCCGCCCTGCCAACGCCGCCTTTCGCCGCCGCTTCCGCCTTCGACCGTCGCCCGGTAGTGGGATATGCGGCGAGTGTCCGCTGGGTAGCGACGGACGGTCTTCGCGTTCATTCGATGCCATCGAGCGGACTCCGCACGCCGCGGCCGCCTCGGTTCAGCGCGTGCGTGTAGATCATGGTCGTGCTCACGTCCTTGTGGCCGAGAAGCTCCTGGATCGTGCGGATGTCGTGGCCGTCCTCGAGCAGGTGGGTTGCGAACGAGTGGCGGAGGCTGTGACAGGTGGCGCGGCGGGTGAGCCGCGCCTTGAGTGCGGCCTCGCGCACGGCGCGCTGCAACACCGACTCGTGCAGATGCTGGCGGCGCCGGCGCCCGCTCGCCGTGTCCACGTAGGGCCGCGTCGCGGGAAAGACCCACTGCCACGGCCACTCCCATGCGGCGCGCGGAAGCTTGCGCTCGAGCGCTTCGGGCAGCTCGACGCTGCCGGCGCCGGCCCGCAGGTCGCGCGCGTGCAGGTCGCGAACTCCGACCAGGTGGGCCGTGAGGGGTTCGACCAGCGCGCGCGGCAATGGCGCGACCCGGTCCTTTTCGCCCATGGCGGCCGGATGTCGTTTCCCGCTGAAGAGAATGAAGCGCCGGATCCAGCCGACGTAGGCGCGCTCGGTTCGCGGGCTGTAGTGGCGGGCGCGCACCGCGGAGCGGACCCGATCGAGGAGTCGCGGGGGCGGTGCGGACGGACCCTCGCGCGCGGTTCCCGCGCGGTCGCGCAGCGCTTCGGGATACGGGGCCCGGTCGCGCTCCATCCAGCGGCCGGCCGGTGAAATCGCCATGACGAGACCTCCCCGCGGGGACGACGGGGCAGTATCGTGGGCGGCCGCGCCGAACGTCAACGCCTCGACGCGCCGGCGCCGCTCCAACGCAACCGTGTCGGCCCCTGGCCCGGACGATTCACGAAGCGCAGCGAGCGCGAAGGCCTCCGCGTGGCGGCGGTCGTCCGCGAACGCCGGCCTGACCGGCGCTCCTGCTCGCCGGAAGCGAAGCCAGAACGGACTCGCCGTCCGTCGCGCCCGCTCGATGCCGCCACGCCGGCCGACCCACGGCCGGCAGGAAGGCCGCTACGCGCTCCGACGCGCCTCGCGCCCGCCGTTGTCCAGCGCCTCGCGCGCCATCTCCCGCGCGAACGGATCCGGCGAACGCGCGACGATCTCGCAGAGCGCGTCGCGTCCCTCCGGCCCCAGCGCCGCCAGCGCATACGCCGCGTGACGCCGCGCCCACCACGCGCGGTCCGTCACCTGCTCCGTCAGCCGCTCGACCGCCGGTGTCGCGCCCAGCCGGCCCAGCGCCCATGCCGACTGTGCGCGCACCGGCCAGTCCGCATCGGCCAGCGACAGCATGAGCGCCGGAATGGACTCGCCCATGCCCAGCCGGCCCAGCGCGCGCGCCGCGGCCACCCGCGCGTCCAGCCGCTCCGAGCCAAGGCGAACCTCGATCGCCCCGCGCGCCGAGCGGCAGCGCGTCAGGCCGAGCGCGTCCACGAGCCCCACCTCGAGCGACAGCGGCAGGTCGCGCCGCTCGAGCGCCACGACCAGCAGCGCCCGGCCGCGCGGCCCGAAGGAACGCAGCAGCCCAGAAATCGTCCTCGCCGGGCGCGTCGCCAGCGAATCCGGGTGGGTGAGCAGCCAGGTCAGCGAGGCCAGGTCGCGGTGCGCCGCGAGCGCGCGGGCCGCCGCGAGGCGCATGGGCTCCGGTCCCTTCGCCAGCAAGCGCCGCAGCAGCCGGCGCGAGCGCTTCGCCGGCAACAGCCCCAGGCGCCGCGCCGCCAGCTCGCGGCGGGCGGGCGAGTCCTCGCGCCGCAGCACGTCGCGCTCGACCACCAGGTGGCGGCTGCGCGTCAGCGCGTGCGCGAGCACCCGGCGCTCGCGCGGCCGCAGCGAGCCCGCCGTCGCCTCGACCGCGCCCCAGAACGGTTCGCTCTGCGAATCGCGCGCCGCCGCGCGCAGCTCGCGCGCCGGAACGTTGCCCGCGAGCACGCCGGTCAGCAGCCGCACCAGTTCGGCCGCGCGGCCGCGGTGCTCGCGTGCCGCGCCACGGCGGGCGGCGCGGGCGAGCAGGAAGAGCAGCGCGATGGCGCAGGCGAGGACCAGGGCTCCCAGCGCCAGGTGCGGCGGGAGACCCGCGGGAAGTTCAGGCATGGTCCCCTTGTTTTCGGCGCGACCCCGGGATGCATGAAGGCCGGAATCCCCGGCCGGGACGCCTCAGCCGATCGGCAGGCGGAACAGCTCGCGCGAGTTGCGGCGCGTGATCCCGACCGCCTGCGCGGGGGTCCAGCCGCGCAGTTCGCACAGCCGCGCGACGACGCGCGTCAGCAGGCCCGGCTCGTTGCGCCTGAGCGAGCGCGGCTCGGGCTCCAGGTAGGGCGCGTCGGTCTCGAGCACCAGCATGTCCTCGGGGGCGTCGCGCACCGCCTGCTCGAGTTCGGGACGCCCGTAGGTCAGCACGCCGCCCAGCCCGAGCTTGAAGCCGATCGCCCGCGCCCGCGCGGCGGCCGCGGAGTCCTGGTCGAAGCAGTGCAGCACCCCGCCCGCGGCCGGGCGGACCTCCTCGAGGATCGCGAGCGTCTGCTCGAGCGCGCTGCGCTGGTGGATGACGACCGGCAGGCCCAGCTCGTCGGCGAGCGCGAGCTGCGCGCGGAACCAGCGCTCCTGGTCCGCATGCGGCGCGTGATCGCGATGGAAGTCGAGGCCCGTTTCTCCGATCGCGACCACACGCGCGGACCCTGCGTGCCCGCGCAGCGCCGCCAGCTCCGACAGCGGCACCCTGCCCGACTCGCCCGGATGGACGCCGACGCACACGAAGACGTTGGCGTGCTCCCGCGCCAGTTCGAACGCCTTCTCCCAGATGCCCGGACCGTAGGCGATCTCGATCAGGTGCGTGACGCCCGCGTGCCGCGCGCGGTCGAGCACGTGCACGCGGTCCTTGTCGAAGCGTTTGTCGCAGAGGTGGCAGTGCGTGTCGATCATCGGCCGGAGCCTGCCGGCCTGGCGCGCGGGGAGCTCAAGCTCCGGCGGTCTGCTTGAGGTCAATGCGCGGGAACAGGATCGTCGGCTCGCCCACCGGCCGCGGCGCGGCCGGCCCGAAGCGCGGCTTCGCCGCCTCGCCCGACACCTCGCCCGGCGTGCCCGGCAGACCGAGATTCCTCCACAGCTCCTCGCACTTGCGCGGCATCGCGGGCCACGCCCAGATCGCGGCGAGGCGCAGCGACTCGAGCAGCGCCGAGAGCGTCGTGCCGAGCTCGTCGCGGCGCGCCTCGTCCTTGCCCGCCGCCCAGGGCTTGGCGCGGTCGGTGAACTCGTTGGCGCGCTCGATCACCGTCCACGCGGCGTCGAGGGCCTCGTTGATCCGCAGCTCCTCCCACGCCTTCGGGACCTGGACCGCGGCCGCGTCGGCGGCGGCGACGAGCAGGCCGAGCGCCTCGCCCGCCAGCGGGTCGGCGAACCGTCCCGGAGCCCACTCGGAGGGCGCCTGCCCAGCGAAATGCTTGTGGATCAGGGTGGTCGTGCGGCTGGCGAGGTTGCCCAGCTTGTTCGCCAGGTGCGAGTTCACGTGCTCGACGAACTGCTCGAAGGTGAACTCGCCGTCGCGGCCGGTCGGGAACGAATCGAGCAGGAAGAAGCGCAGCGAGTCGGGGCCGAAGCGGCCGGCGATCGCGACCGGGTCGAGCACGTTGCCGGTGGACTTGGAGAGCTTCTGGTCGCCGTACTTCACGAAGCCGTGCACGTAGATCTGCCGCGGCAGCGGCACGCCGGCCGCGAGCAGCAGCGCCGGCCACAGCACGCAGTGGAAGCGGCTGATGTCCTTGCCGATGAGGTGGAACGCGTTCGTGTAGTAGGGATCCTTGGTGCCCGCCCACGCGGCGCCGGGCTTGCCCTGGCCGTCGAGGTGCTGGAACTCGTCCTGTCGCGCGGCGCCGGGACCGCCGACCTCCTTCGCGCTGGCCAGCCACCAGATCGTGGACTTGCGCTCGGGCCAGCCGAGCGCCGACAGGTAATTGAGGAGCGCGTCCGCCCAGACGTAGGCGACATGCCCCTCGCCGCCCTGCACTTCCTCGGGCAGCGGCACGCCCCACGTCAGGTTGGGGCGCGAGACCGAAATGTCCTGCAGCCCGCCCTTGATGACGTTCACCACCTCGTTGCGGCGGTAGTCCGGAATGACGAACTCCGGGTGGGCGGCGAGGTGCTTGAGCAGCGCGTCGTCGTACTCCGAGAGCCGGAAGAAGAAGTTGGACTCCTTCACCTCGCGCGGCTTCGTCAGGTGCTCGGGGCAGCGGCCCTGCTCGTCGAGGTCCTTCTCGGTCTTGAACGCCTCGCAGCCCTCGCAGTAGAGGCCCTCGTAGGATTCCTCGTACAGCACCGGCCGCCCGGTCTTCGGGCTCAGGGCGTCGTGCAGGCGGCGGAACAGCTCCTGCACGGCGAGCTCGTGGCGCTTGTCGGTGGTGCGGAAGAACTGGTCGTACTGGACGTCGAGCGCCGCCCAGGCGTGCACGAACCGCTGCGAGACCTCGTCCACGAAGGCCTGCGGCGCCTTGCCGGCCGCCTCGGCGGCCTTGGCGATCTTCTGCCCGTGCTCGTCCGTGCCGGTCAGGAACCGGGTGGCGTGCCCCTGCTGGCGGTGCCAGCGGGCGATGGCGTCCGCGAGGACCTTCTCGTACGCGTGGCCCAGGTGGGGGCTGCCGTTCACGTAGTCAATGGCGGTGGTGATGTAGAAGCGGGTCAAGGTTCGGCTCCGTCGTTGGGGAAATGCGCGGCGGAGTATAGCGGAAACGCGATTTCGCGCCGCCGGGGCCCCGAATCCGCCCGTGATAGCCGGCCGGTCCGCCCGTATCATTCCGCGCATGGCCATGCACGACGCGATGTTCGGACGGCTCTGGGCCCTGAGCCTGGCGGTGGAGGAGGACTGGGACGCGCTGTACGCGGAGCAGCTGCCGCGCGTCTACAACTTCTTCCGCTACCGGGTCGGCGACGGGCCGGTGGCGGAGGATCTGGCCTCGCTGACCTTCGAGAAGGCGTGGCGGGCCCGGCACCGGTACCGG
This sequence comes from Candidatus Eisenbacteria bacterium, assembly GCA_020847735.1. Classification (NCBI taxonomy): domain Bacteria; phylum Candidatus Eiseniibacteriota; species Candidatus Eiseniibacteriota bacterium. The sequence continues at coordinate 53,160 of JADLBL010000009.1, read as the reverse complement.
CGGGACCTGGCGGGATTCGGGACCTGGCTGTACGCCATCGCGCGCAACGTGGCCAACGACCACTTCCGCGGGCGGCGCGTGCACGCGCCGCTCGAGGCGGCGGCCGACATGCCCGCGGGACCCACCCCGGAGGAGATCGCCGAGCGCCGCTCCGACTTCGAGCGGCTCTCGCGGCTCCTGGAGACGCTGCCGGACCGCGAACGCGACCTGGTCGCGCTCAAGTACGGCGCCGGGATGACCAATCGGGCGATCGCGAAGGCGACCGGACTGAGCGAATCCAACGTCGGCACGATCCTGCACCGCACCGTCGGGCAGCTGCGCGCCGCGTGGACGGAAAGGGAATAGACGATGGACGACCGATTCCTGAACGAGCAGCGCCGCGAACCGCGACCCGAGTTCGCCCGCTCCCTGCGGGCGCGGCTGCGCGCCGCGGAGCCCGACGAGGCCGCGCGCCCCGCGTTCCGACTGTCTTCCGCGCTCGCCGGCGCGCTGGCGCTGGCGGCGCTGGTGGCGGCGTTCACGTTCCCGGCCGTGCGGGCGACCGCCCAGCAGGTGCTCGACCTGTTCCGCGTGCGCGAGTTCGCGGTGGTACGGGTGGACGAATCGCGACTTGAACGCCTCAGGAGCGGCCAGTTCGAGCCCGAGCAACTGCTCGGCGGCGCCGTCGAGACGGTGCGCGACGCCGGTCCGCCGCGGTACTTCACGGACGTCGCCTCCGCCGGGCGCGCCGCCGGCTTCGAAGTGCGGACGCCCGCGTTCGTCGCCCCGTCGCTCACGGCCGACACGGTCGTGGTCTCGGGCGAGAGCCGCGTCCGCCTGACCGTCGCCACCCGCCCGCTGCGCGAGGCGATGGACCTGCTGGGCATCACCGACCTGCGCGTGCCCGACGGACTCGACGGCAAGGTGATCGAGGCGCGCATGCCGGCGGCCGTGGTGCAGAAGTTCCACAGCTCCGGCCGTCGCCGCGCGGCGCTGATGCAGGCCGGGAGCCCCGAGATCTCGCTGCCCGCAGGCACCGACCTGAAGCAGCTCGGCGAGATCGGCCTGCGCATCCTGGGGGTCGAACGCGGCGAGGCGCACCGGCTCGCGGGCTCGCTCGACTGGAACGGCACGCTGCTCCTGCCGGTAATGGCCTCGGCGACCCGCTTTCAGCAGGTCAGCGTCAACGGCGCGCGCGGCGTGCTGCTGCAGTCGCGCAGCACCGCCACCCCCGGCGGGTCCGACCCGGGCCCAGGCACCGTGCTGATGTGGACGCGCGACGGGCGCGTGTTCGCGCTGCTCGGCAACCTGGACGAGCTGGACATGATGCAGATGGCCGAGTCGGTGCGCTAGATTTCCGCATGGTCGTTCCGGTGGTCGAGACGCACGGGCTGCGCAGGCGGTTCGGCGCGAAGCTGGCGGTCGCGGATCTCTCCCTGTCGCTGCGGCGGGGGGAGATCTTCGGCTTCCTCGGCCCCAACGGCGCCGGCAAGACCACCTCGCTCAAGATGCTGCTCGGCCTGCTCGAGCCCAGTGGCGGCCGGGGCACGCTGCTCGGCCGGCCGATCGGTGACCGCGCCGCGCGCGCGAAGGTCGGCTTCCTGCCCGAGCACTTCCGCTTCCAGGACTGGCTCACCGGCCGCGAGCTGCTGCGGCTGCATGGCGGGCTTTACGGGCTTTCGGGTCCGGACCTCGAACGCCGCGCCGGCGCGCTGCTCGAGCGCGTGGACCTGCACGAGGCGGCGGACCGCAGGCTGCGCGAGTACAGCAAGGGCATGCTGCAGCGCGCCGGTCTGGCGGCCGCGCTGCTCAACGACCCGGAGGTCGTGTTCCTCGACGAGCCCACGTCCGGCCTCGACCCGCTCGGCCGGCTGCTGGTGCGCGATCTGATGCGCGAGCTGCGCGGGCGCGGCGTCACCGTGTTCCTCAACTCGCACCTGCTCGGCGAGGTCGAGCAGACCTGCGACCGCGTCGTGTTCCTCAAGGAGGGGCGCGTCGTGCGCGAACACGCGCTCGGCGCGGAGGACAGCGCGCTCGAAGTCGAGCTGCGCGCCGCGGGGCTCGACGCCGCGGCGCTCGCCGATCTGGCGCGCCTCGGCGAAGTGCGCGAGGAGCCGGGCGGCTGGTGCGTGCGCGTGGACGATCCGGCGCGCGTGCCCGAGATGGCGCGCGTCGTCGTCGGGCGCGGGGCGCGGCTGCACCACCTGGCCGCGCGGCGCACCTCGCTCGAGACGATGTTCCTCGAGGTGATGGGCAACGACGGGCGGCCGGGATGAGGCGGGACGCGCGGCCATGAACGGATTTCTCACCATCACCCGGCTCACGCTGCGGGAGGCCGCCCGCCGCCGGGTCCTGCTGGCCGGCCTGATCGGCGCGTGCGCGTTCCTGCTGCTGTACGCGACGGGATTCCACTTCGTGGGTCGCGAAGCCGCTCGTGAAGGGCTGCAGAACGAGCTGCAGCGCAGGCTGGTGCTCAACCTCTACACCATGGTCGGGCTCTACGCGGCGAACTTCCTGTCGGTGCTGTCGGCCGTGCTGCTGCCGATCGACACGCTGTCGGGCGAGATCGCCTCGGGCGTCCTGCAGACGATCGCGGCCAAGCCCGTTCGCCGCTCCGGGATCGTGCTCGGCAAGTGGTTCGGCTACTGGCTCGTGTGCGCGGGCTACCTGTTGCTCACGGCGGGCGGCGTGCTGGCCATTGCCCGCTTCCTGCACGGCTTCGCGCCGCCGGGCGTGCCCGCGGGCCTCTCGCTCATGCTGCTGGAGGTCACCTGCCTGGTCTCGCTTTCGATCGCGGGCGGCACGCGGCTTTCGACCGTCACGAACGGCGTGGTGGCGTTCGGACTCTACGGCCTGGCGTTCCTCGGCGGCTGGATCGAGCAGGTCGCGTCCATGACCGGCAACGTCGCGGCGCGGAACATCGGCACCGTCACGAGCCTGGTGATTCCGACCGAATCCCTGTGGCAGCTCGCCGCGCACCTCATGCAGCCCAGGATCATCGCCGAGCTGCACGTGACGCCGTTCTCGATGGGCGCGGTCCCGAGCCCTGCGATGGTCGTGTGGGCGGCCGCGTGGGCCGCGGCGCTGCTGCTGCTGGCCGTGCGCGGCTTCGCTCGGCGGCCGCTCTAGTCGCGCGGCTCGCGTCCGCCCCGCGGCGGGCGAGCCGGTTACGACTCCGCCGGCGGGCCGTCGTCGCCGCGCTTCGGTTCCTTCGCGCCGCAGTGACAGTCCCCGCACTTGTGGTAGGGGCCGGGCGGCAGGTCGTCCATGGAGATCTGGTGTTCGCCGCCCTCGTCGTCGCGGATCCAGATCCGTTCGCCGTAGGGCTCGACGCGGAACACCGTGCAGACGCCCTTGCCCGTCGCGAGCTTCGCTCCGACCGGCGGCAGCTTGGCGGCGCTGTCGCGGTACTGCGCCAGCTCGTACGACAGGCAGCACATGAGCCGGCCGCAGGCGCCGGAGATCTTGCTCGGGTTGAGCGACAGCTGCTGCTCGCGCGCCATGCGCAGCGTGACCGGATGAAAGCCCTTCATCCACGTCGAGCAGCAGAACGCGCGGCCGCACGGGCCGCAGCCGTCGAGCCGCTTCGCCTGGTCACGCACGCCGATCTGGCGCAGCTCGATGCGGGTCTGGAAGCGCGCCGCGAGATCCTTCACCAGGTCGCGGAAGTCCACGCGGCGCTCGGCGGTGAAGAAGAAGGTGATGCGGTTGCGCTTGAACGCGACCTCGACCTCGGACAGTTCCATGTCGAGCTCGCGCGCCTCGATGCGCTTGCGCGCGAACTCGAAGGCCTCGTCCTCCAGCCGGGTGTTGTGATCGTCCTGGTCGAGGTCCTCCTCCTCGGCGCGGCGGATGATCTCGCGGCTGACGTTGCGCGGCTGCTTGAGCGCGACCAGGGCCGGGTCCTTGAGGAACACTTTGCCCAGCGTCTCCCCGTGTTCGCCCTGGACGACGATGCGGTCGCCGAGCCGCAGCCACAGGTTGCGGCTGTTGAGGAAGAACTCCTTGCGCGTCCCGCGCAGGGAGACCTGGACGATGTCCGGCATGGGAAACCTCTAGGGCGGAACGGCCGTCCGCCGAAAACGCCGGCGCGGGGCCGGCGGGGAAGGCATCGGGATCGCCGCGCGCCGCCCCGGGGGTGGGCCGATCGCGCCTATCGTCAGGCCCAGCAGGTGCGGGGCTCGTGGCGGTGACGATACCCCAGACCGTTCGGGGCGCGGCAGGGTTTTCGGCCCTTCGGCGGCCCGGCGTCGTGGCCACCGGCGCCGGCTTCGCGGCGGCCGGGCTAGTAGTCCCAGCGCGCCGTGCCGTGCGCGGGCCAGCGGCCTTCGCCCATGCGGCTGCCGGCGACCCGCGACAGCGTCGAGAAGAACGTCAGGTCGGCGCTGACGTTGCCGTCAATCGAGCGCAGGGCCTCCTCCAGCACCATCAGCCGGCGGCGCACCTCCACGGCGTCGAGCCGGGCCGCCAGCGCGCGCAGCTCCTGTTCGCGGTCGGCGAACGCGAGCAGGTCGCCCCCCGCGCCGTAGCGCACGCGCAGCACGTCGCGCAGCCACAGCAGGTGGTATTCGATGGCGCGGCGCATCTCCTCGCGGCCCGTGCGGCCGAAGTTCATGAACCTTTGCACGGCCTGCCACATGCCGGGCGCGTCCCCGCTCAGCGCGGGCGCGAGCAGCGCGATCGCCGCGTCGCGCCGCTTGAGCGCCTCGCCGCCTCGCAGCGCGAGCGCTCGCCCGGGCGAACCGCCCGCGAGCGCCGCGAGCACGCGCGCCTCGCGCTCGGGAACGCCGGCGCGCCCGGTCAGGAAGCGCAGCACGAGCGCCTCGGAGAGCGGGGCGAAGCGCACCCGCTGGCAGCGCGAGCGAATCGTCGCGGGCACGCGCGCGGGCCGGGCGGTGGTCAGCACCCAGACCGTCGTCGCGGCCGGCTCCTCGATGGACTTGAGCAATGCCGAATACTGGTCTTCGCGCATGCGGTCGCAATCACGCACGACCACCACCCGGCGCGCGGCTTCGTAGGGCCGGAAGGCCAGCTCGCGCTGCAGTTCGCGCGTCTGCGAGAGGCGGATGGACGCCGCCTTGTCGTACTGGAACGTGAAGAGCGGGTCGTCGCGCATCTGCTGCAGCGTCTCGCCGACGGTCTCGTCGGCGTCGCTTTCTCCGCCGGGTCCCGAGATGGGAAAGAGCAGCTTGAGGTCCACGTGCAGGAGTCGCGCGGTCTTCGTGCACGAGGCGCACTCGTCGCACGCGTCGTCGCCGGCCGGCCCGGGGGGCGGGGCGGGCGCATCGCCGAACAGCGAAGGTTCGGCCTGCCCGCGCTGCGTGAACGTCGCAGCGCCCGGCACCCGCTCGCAGAGCGCGGCGCGCGCGAAGGCGATCGCCGCCGTGCCCTTGCCGACGCCGGCGGGCCCGTGAAAGAGGTAGGCGTTGGCGTAGCGCTGCCGCGCCACGATGCCGCGCAGGAACGCCGTGACCTCGGGCTGTCCGAGAAGCTGCGAGAGCGTGACGGTGGCCATGGCGTTCCGGGCGCGAAGGAGGTGGCGGGACTGGTTGCGGTTGCGCGGCGCGGTGAGGTTAGCAGACCCGGGGCGCGCGGGGCGGAGGGCCGCGTCAGTCGAGCTTTTCGAGCACCGCGTGCAGCCGCTCGCTGACCTCGCCGGCGACCTGCTGCACCACGGGATTCGCCACGACCTGCGACATCACCCGGGGCTCCATCGCCGCGACGACCCGGTGGTCGCCCTCGTCCCAGACGACGACGTTGCACGGCAGCAGCACGCCGACGTGCGGTTCGGCGGCGAGCACCTGGTGCGCGAACGGCGGGTTGCAGGCGCCGAGAATCCTGTACGGCCGCACCTCGAGGTCGAGCTTCTTCTTGAGCGTGGCCTTGACGTCAATCTCGGTGAGCACGCCGAAGCCCTGCTCGGCGAGCAGCTCGGTGACGCGCGCGATGGCGTCGTCGAAGCCGCGCTTCGTGGTGACCTGGAAGGCGTAGGTGCCGATGGTCTGCATGGGAGAAGCTCCTCTCGTCCTGGTGGCGGCCCCGCGGGGAACGTAGCCCACTCCCGGCCGCGCGGCACGCGCGGCGCTCCTACCTCAGCCAGGTCTGCGGATTCTGCGGCGCGGAGCCCTTGCGGACCTCGAAATGCAGGATCGGGCCCTTGAGCGAGCCGGCGTCGCCGACGCGGCCGATGGTCGTGCCCGGGAGCACCTCCTGGCCGCTCGAGACCAGCACGGCGTCGAGGTGCCCGTAGACGGTGTAGTACCCGTCGCCGTGGTTCAGCACGATCATGCCGCCCATGCCCTCGTAGTCGTCGTTCGCGAAGTCCACGCGGCCCTTCGCCACCGCCTGGACCGCGGTGCCGATGGGCGCGGCGATGTCGATTCCGTCGTTGCGGATCTGGGTTCCGAACCGCGGGTGCGTCTCGATCCCGAACTGCCCGACGATGCTGCCGCGCACGGGCCACTCGAGCTGGCCGATGCCCTTCGCGAAATCGCCGCTGTACGGCTGCGGGTTGCGGCCCTCGGAGCGCGCCTTCTCGGCCTCCTCGCGCCGGCGGCGCTCGAGGGTCGCGAGCAGCGACTGGATGCGCTTCGCGGTGCGTTCCAGTTCGGCGGCGGCGGCCTCGTACGACTGCCGCTCCGACTGGATGCTCTTCACGGTGCCCGCCTTCTCGGTGCGCAGCGAGGCGAGCTTGCTCGACTCCTGGCTCGTGCGCTTCTGGTTGACCTGCACCTCGCTCAGGTTGCTCTCGAGCCGGTGCTGGTTCGCCTCGACCTGCTCCTTCTGGTCGCGCACGTCCTCGAGCAGGATGCGGTCCTGCTCGGCGACCATGTTGAGGAAGTCCCAGCGCGTCAGCAGCTGGGCGAACGAGCCGGTCGAGAGCAGGTATTCCAGCTCGCGCGCCGGCCCGGTCATGTACATGCCGCGCAGCCGCGCGCGCAGGCGGGCGCGCTGCACCTCGAGCGTCGCGATGCTGCGCTCGAGATTGGCGCGCGTCACTTCGAGCTGCGAGCCGAGCGCCTGGTGGCGGCGCTGCAGTTTGCGCAGGCGGTTGCGCGACAGCGACAGCTCGCGCTCGGTGCGGCGCAGGTCGCCGATCGCCCGCGTCTCGCGGGGCTTGAGCGCGGCCGCGGCCTTGCGCTTCTCGGCCGCCTGGCGGCGGATCTCGTCCAACTCCTGCTTCTTCGCGGTCTCGAGGCTGTCCTGGGCGCCGACGCGAGCGGCCGGCGCCAGCGCGCCCAGCGCGAGCGCCGCGAGCAGCAGGGCCGGGGCCGCGCGCACCTTCATGCGCCCGACGACCGCAGCACGCGCGCGAGCGCGATGGCCGAGACGGCCCAGGTCAGCAGCAGCGAGCCGCCGAGGAACGCCCCGGACCAGAGCGGCGGCAGGAACACCAGCCCCTCGATCCGCGGTGCGAGCACCTGCTGGAGCGCGAAGATCAACCCGAGCGCGACCAGCGAAGCGAGCAGCGTCTGCAGCAGCGCCTCGAGCAGGAAGGGTGTGGCGACGAAGCGGTCGCTGGCGCCGAGCCGGGACATGATCTCGACCTGCTGGCGGCGCGCGAGCACCGTGAGGCGCAGGGTGTTGTGCAGGACGAAGACGATCGCCAGCGCCACCAGCAGGCCGACGGCGAGAGCGGCGTTGCGCGCGCCCGCGTCCACCGCGTCGAGGCGCCGCACCCACTCGCCGCCGAAGCGGACGGCCTCGACGCCGGGCATCGCTCCGATCTGCTTCGCGCTCGCGTCCATCGAGACGAAGTTCTGCAGTTCGGGCTTGAGCTTGACGCGCAGCGAGGCGGGAAGCGGGTTGGTGTCCACCGCGCGCAGCAGATCGGCGTCGCCGACCTGCTGCGAGAACTCGTCCCAGGCCTGCTGGCGGCTCACGTAGGTCGCGGCGCCGAACAGCTCACCGATCTTTTCCTGCAGGGCCTGGACGTCGGCGTCGGTGGTCTCGTCCTTGAGGTACACGACCATTTCGCGCCGGTCGCCGATCGCGCGCAGCGCCTGGCTGGCGTTCCAGCTGACGAGCAGGAACAGCGCGCTCAGCGTGAGCGCGGCGGTGAGCGAGAAGACGGTCGTCAGCGCGAGGCCGCGGTGGGCCTTGAAGGAGCGCCAGGCTTCACGGAAGTAGAACGCGTGCACGGTCAGGCTCCCTGCGGCGCGCTGGCGGGGGCCGCGCCCTCGTACAGCCGCCCCTCGACGAGCGTGAGCCGCCGCCCGCCGACGGCCTCGGCGACCTCGGGCCGCGTCGTGCCGATGATGAGCGCCGCGCCCTCGCCGTGGACGCGCTTGAGCAGCTCGAGCACCTCGTTCGTGCTGCGCGGCTCGAGCGCGCCGGTCGGCTCGTCGGCGAGGATCAGCGCCGGCCGGTTGACGATCGCGCGCGCGATGGCGCAGCGCTGGCGCTCGCCGAACGACAGCTCGGGCGGCAGCGCCGTCTGCTTGTCGTGCAGGCCCACCTCCTGCAGCGCCCGCAGCGTGCGCGGGAGGACCTCGCTGTCGCGGAAGTGACCGTCAATGCGCACCGCGAGCGCGACGTTCTCGAACACGCTGCGGTCGGCGAGCAGCCGGAAGTCCTCGTAGACGACGCCGAGCTTGCGGCGCAGCAGCGCGCGGTGGCCGCGCGAGAGGCGGCCGCGGAACGTGCCGACGGTCACCTCGCCGGAGGTCGGCTGCGTCTCGTGGGTGATGAGGCGCAGCAGCGTCGTCTTGCCGGCCGCGCTGTGGCCGAGAACGCACACCAGCTCGCCCTCGTCCATGCGCCAGGACACGTCCTCGAGCGCGAGGCGCTCTCCATAGCGCTTGGTCACGTGCTCGAACGCGATCATCGAGCCTCCCTGCCGGGCGATGCCCTTCCGTGGGCCCGCGGTGATGGACTCCGTTCCGCCTTCACCCGGACGCGCCGCGAGGCGGACCGGGCGACCACGAACGGCCGGAACGTCAGAACGAACGGTATTCGATTTGCGCCCTGGCCCGAAGCTGCTTGAGCCAGGCTTCGTACTTCTCGCGGAACTGCACCTGCGCGACCGCGTCGGGCAGGTCGCTCTTCACTTCCTCGAGCGTGTACTCGCGCTCGGGGCGGCGATCGGAGACCTTGAAGATGTTGAAGCCGGACTGGTTCGGCAGCACCTCGCTGACCTGCCCGACCTCGAGCGAATCGAGGCCTTCGCGGATCTGCGGCTGCAGCGATCCCAGCGACACGAAGCCGACGTCGCCCTCGGGGCTCGCCGGTCCGTCGTACGAACTGTAGCGCCGCACCAGGGTCGCGAAGTTGGTGCCCCTGGCGGCCTCGTCGCGCACGCGGTCGGCGAGCGCCTTCGCCTTCGCGACGTCCTCGGGTGTCGGCGTGACGCGGATGACGATGTGCCGGGCGTGCGCCTCGAGCTCGGGCTTGCCGTCCGCGCCGATCGAGTCGCGGCCGCTTTCGGTCTTGACCGTATCGCGCTCGAGCACCTCGATCAGGTGCCAGCCGTAGGGCGAGCGGACGGGCTGGCTGAGCTGGTGCAGGGGCGCGCTGAAGGCCACGTCCTCGAACGCCTTTTCCATGCGGCCGTGCGTGAAGAAGCCCACGTCTCCGCCGGCGTCCTTCGATCCCGGATCGTCCGAGACCTCGGCCGCGACCTTGGCGAACTTCTCGCCCGCGACGATGCGCCTGCGCGCGGCGAGCGCCTTCGCGCGGCCGGCGGCGACGGCCGCCGAGTCGGGCTCGGGCGTGATCTGGATCACGGACAGCCGCATCTCGGCGGGAACCTTCGGGAACTTGTCCTTGTGCGCGGCGAAGTAGGCTTCGGCCTCGGTCTGCGGCACGGGACGGCGCGGGAACTGCTTCTCGACCAGGCGCCGGACCATGAGCTGACGGCGCAGCTCGCCGCGGTACTTCTCGCGCAGCTGGGCCTCGGTCGTGTTCTCGCGCTTGAGCTGCTCGCGGTAGGCGGCCTCGCCGCCGAGCCTCTCCTTGGCGTCCGCGATCGCCTGGTCAATCTGCTTTTCGATCTCCGCGTCGCTCGCGGTCATGCCCTGGCGCTTCGCCTCGGCGAGCAGCAGCTTCTCGTCGATCAACTGGTCGAGGATCTGGCGCCGCAGCGTGTCCAGTTGCGCCGGGTCGGGGCGGGCGTTCGCGCGCTGCAGGTAAAGGTAGAGCTGCTCCTCGACGTCGCTCGCGAGCACCGCCTCGTCGTTGACCATCGCGGCGATGGCGTCGAGGGCGTCGTCCTTGTCGGAGTCCGCGGCCGAGGTCGGCGCGGCCGCCGGGCTCTGCTTCGCGGCGGTGGCGGCGGCGGGCGGCGCGGATGCGGGCTTCGGGGCGGCCGGCTTGCTCGTGGCGGCGGCCGCCATGCAGGCGGCGAACGTGAGCGGAATCGCCAGGGCGGCCGCGCGTCGTGCGAACGTCAAAGGAAACCTCCGGAGTGGTGGTCGGCGCGCCGGGGGAACGGCCGATGCGCCGGGAAACGGGCATGCCGCGACCGGCGGGAGTGTCTCCGGCGGGTGGTCGCAAGCGGCGCGCAGTATAGCCACTCCCCCGGTCGCGGCGAACCGAAATAGCCCCGCGCGCGGGACCGCATTCCACGGACGCCCCGCACCTTTGCGCTTCTTGAACATGACGCTCGGCAGGCGCGCTCCCGCGCTCGTCGGCGCCGCCGGTCGCGCGTGCGCGCCGCTGGGGCATCCTCACCGTTCGGCGGGCAGGGTGCGCGGCCCTCCGGAACGTTCTGTCGGCGCACGACCACCTGTGCGAAGGTGCCCCGCGTGACTTCCGACGCCCCGACGCGGCGCGTGCTGGCGGTGGCGGCCCTGTGCGTCGCCGTCGCGCTGGCGCTGCCCCGCTTCCTCACCCACACGCCGTACCAGCGGCTCGGCGCCTACGTCTCGAAGGGTGTCGTCGAGCGCGTCATCGGGCCTCCCGCCCGGGGCCTGCTGCGCGAGGGCGACGTGCTGGTGCGGGTGGACTCGCTCGACCTGCGCGAGCCCGCGGCGCGCGACACGCTGCGCGCGCGCGGCATGCCGCCGGGGCCGTTCCGGCTGGTCGTCGCGCGCGGCGGCGCGCTCGTGCCGATGATCGTGCCGCCCGTGCAGATGAACACCTGGGAACGGCTGCGCGTCTACTGGTACCCGATCTTCGCCGTGATCGCGGCGCCGCTGGTGGCGTTCCTGCTCGTCTGGCGGCGGCCGGATCTCGCGACCGCCTGGGTGTTCCTGTGGTTCTCGATCCTGCAGGGGCTTGGTGTCATGTGGTCGCTCTACCAGTACCCGCAGGTCGAGCTGACGCCGCCCTTCCGCGCCTATCTGCGCGCCTACGAGTGGATCGCGTGGCTCTACCCGGCGGCGTTCGTCCACTTCATGAGCGTGTTCCCGCGCCCCCGCTGGCGGCCGGGGCGCCGTGTGCGCAGCGCGTGGTTCTGGATCACGGTCGCCGCCTACGTCGCCCCGCTGGTGCTGTGGCTGGCGTTCGCGCCCAGGGGCGCGAGCCCGTCGGAGGCCGTCTACAACTGGTACCAGGCCATCGCGCTCGCCTTCGGCGTCCTGTCCATGGTCGAGCGCTACGCGCGCTCGGGACCGCTCTGGCACCCGGCCGCGCACCAGCGGGTGCTGGCGATGGTCGCGGGCTTCGCGGTGCTCTCGAGCGCGGCGCTCAACGTCGTCGCGACCGACCCGCGCGTGTTCGCGCTCCTGCCGCTGCCGATGCAGCGCGGCCTGTACACGACCGAGCTGATCGCCTGGCTGTCGGCGCCGTTCGTGTTCGCGTACCTGATCGCCGACGACCCGATCTTCGATCCGCGCCGGCTGGTCGCCGACGGCCTGCCGTACGCGCTGCTCTCGGGCGTGCTCGCGGCCATCTACCTGGGCGTGGTGTTTCTCGGCCAGCGGCTGTTCTCGAACGTGACGGGCGAGCAGACGCTGGTCTTCAGCGTGGTCGCCGCGCTCGTGCTGGCGTTCGCGTTCGCGCCGCTGCGGACGCGGCTGCAGCGCGCCATTGACCGGCTCTACGGCCGCGACCCGCGCGGGCTGCACCGCGCCTTCGACGACGCCGGCCGCGACCTGCTGTCGGCGCTCGACCGCGACGAGGTGCGCGAGGCGGTCGAGATCGGCCTCGCGCGCGGCCTGCGCCGCAAGGTGGAGATCGTCTGGCCGGCCGAGGGCACGCCGCGGCTGGCGGACCCCGAGGCCGCGCCCGATTACGCGCGCAGCGAGCTGGCGACGCTGCTGCGCCAGGCCGGAATCCGGCTCGACAACCTGCGCCTCGCCGAGGCGCGCGCGACGGCCGAGCGCAGCGCGGTCGAGCTGAAGGAAGCGGCGACGCGCGCCGAGCTGCGCGCGCTGCAGGCGCAGGTGCAGCCGCACTTCCTGTTCAACGCGCTCAACGCCCTGGCCTATCTCATCGAGACCGATCCGGCGGCCGCGCAGCGCTTCAGCGAACGGCTCGCCGACATGCTGCGCTACACCGTCGAGGCCGGAAAGCGGCCGGCGGCGCTGCTCTCGGACGAGATCGCGTTCGTCGAGGACTACCTCGGCGTCGCGCGCGAGCGCTACGAGAACCCGCTCGAGTTCCGCTACACCGGCGATCCGGCGATGCTCTCGACGGCGGTTCCGCCGCTGCTGCTGCAACCGCTCGTCGAGAACAGCCTCAAGCACGGCATCACCCCGACCGGCGCGCCGCTGCACCTGACGCTGAGCGCCGCCCGCAGGGACGGGTGGATCGAACTCGAGTTCGCCGACGACGGCGAACCGCACGGCAACGGCGGCCCCAGCCTCGGAACCGGCCTCGAGAACCTCGAACAACGCGTGCGCCGTTTCGCCGGGAACGAAGCGAGCGTGACCTCGGGCCCGCGACGCGGAAAGGGCGAAGCCGGCTCCGGCTTCGCGGTCCGCGTGCGCTGGCTCGCCAGCCAGGAGGAACCACGGTGACCCACAACGACACGTTGCGCGTGATCATCGCCGACGACGAGCCGCGCGCGCGGCAGTTCCTCGAGAAGCTGCTGAACGAGCACGAGGGCGTCCAGGTCGTCGGCGTGGCGAAGAACGGCGCCGAGGCGCTGGCGGTGGTCGCGAAGACGCGGCCCGACGTCGCGTTCCTCGACATCCACATGCCGGACCTTTCCGGGCTCGAAGTGGCCCGGCACCTGAAGGGCGAGACCGCGCCGATCGTGGTGTTCGTGACCGCCTACGACCAGCACGCCGTCGAGGCGTTCGAGATCGCGGCGCTGGACTACGTCCTCAAGCCGATCCGCCGCGAACGGCTGGGCGAGACCGTCCAGCGCGTGCGCGCCGAACGCGAAGGCGGCGCGCGGCGCGGCAACGGAGCGGCGGTGCGCGAGGCGCTCGCGAGCGAGTCGCTGCCGCAGTCCGCGCGGACGCTCCATCGCCTGCCGGTGCGGCACCGGCGGGAGGTCAAGCTGCTGGACCTCGCCGACGTGCCGCTGGTGGTCTCGCGCGACCGGTTGGTGCTCGCGCGCAGCGAGGGCCGGGAATACCTGGTGGACTACACGCTGCAGGAGCTCGAGACGCGCCTGCCCGCGGGCCAGTTCGTGCGCGCCCATCGCGGCGCGCTGGTCAACGTGCAGGCCATCGAGAGCTACGGTTCGGAGGACGGCGTGCTGGTGCTGCGCCTGAAGGACGGCAGCCGCGTCGAAGCCAGCGAGCGCCGCGCCGCCGAGGTGCGCAGGAAGCTGCGCTAACAGCGGCCGGCCCGCTTCACGGCCCCTCGACGCGCTCCGGCTTCGCGCCCACGACCGTGACGGCGTAGCGGCGCCCCGCCGGCCGCGGCCACGCGCCCTCCTCGATGCGCGCGCTCACGCGCAGCACCCCGCCCGCGGTTTCGGCGGCGAAGCGCGTGCGGCGGAACGCGCCGCGCGCGTAGCCGTAGCCGTCGCCGGCGTCCTCGTAAAGCCAGCCCTCGGCGCGGCCGTCCGCGTCGGGCGCGACCAGCAGCTCGAGCGAATCCGGAGCCGTCTCGCCCGAGGACTGCACGACGGGCCCGAGCGGCAAGATGGCCCCGGCGCGCAGGTGCAGCCGCGGCAGCGCCACGTCGTCGTCGCCCGCGACCGGGCGCACGCGCGGCCAGCGCGCCTCGTCGTCGGCGAGGCTCGCGCCGCCGCCCGCGGGCGCGAGCGCGCCGGCGTGCACGAGCAGGTCGGCCCCGAGCAGGAACTCGTGCTGGACCGCGCGCAGCCAGGCGGCGCGCGGCGCGGCGAAGAACGCCGGACGCGCGACCGGCAGTCCCGTGCGCGAGGCCTCCTCGAACAGCGTGTAAAGGTAGGGCAGCAGCCGGTAGCGGGTCTCGAGCGCGCGGCGCGCGAGGGCTTCGACCTTCGGCCCGAAGCTCCACGGCTCCTTGCGCATGTTGCCCTTCTCGGTGTGCGCGCGGGAGAAGGGCAGCAGCGAGCCCAGCCCCAGCCAGGCGGCGTACTCCCCGCCGGTGCTCGGGCCCGCGAAGCCGCCGATGTCGGGCCCCGCGAACGGCTGGCCCGAGAGTCCGAGGTTCAGCGTCATCGGCAGCGCCATGCGGAAGTGCTCCTCGTTCGAGCGGTTGTCGCCGGTCCACGCCGCCGCGTAGCGCTGTCCGCCGAGGTGGTTGGCGCGCGAGAGCACGAACGGCCGCCGTTCCGGGCGCGCGGCGCGAAGGCCCTCGTAGGTGGCGCGCGCCATCTGCATGCCGTACACGTTGTGGTAGCGCGCGTGGTACCCCGGGCCGCCGAGGTCGGCGTCGGCCTCGTGCCGCGCGGTCTCGGGCATCGTCTTGCCCGGGGCGGCGAAGACCGCGGGCTCGTTCATGTCGTTCCAGATTCCGTCGGCGCCCGCGCGATCGGCGAACTCGGCGGTGCGCCGGCCCCACCACCGGCGCACCGCCGCGCGCGTGAAGTCGGGCCACACGCACAGGCCCGGCCACACGCGGCCGGTGAACGGCGTGCCGTCGGCGAGCCGCACCCACGCGTCCAGCCGCGTGCCCTCGTCGTACGTCGCGTCGCCGGCCTCGCGGCGGATGCCGGGATCGAGGATCCACACCGTGCGGAAGCCCTGCGCGTGCAGCGTGTCGCTCATGACTTTCGGCTCCGGGAACCCCACCGGATCGAACGTGAACGGCTGGTGGCGGTCCATGTAGTCAATGTCCAGCCACAGCACGTCGCACGGCAGCCGCCGGGCGCGGAACTCGCGGGCGATGCGCAGCACCTCGCCCGCGGGGGCGTACGAGTAGCGGCACTGCTGGAAGCCGAGCGCCCAGCGGGGCGGCAGCGGCGGGCGGCCGACGAGCCCGGCGAGCGCGACGAGCACGTCCTGCGGAGTCGGCCGCTCGACGACGATCACCGGAAAGGCCGGGCCCTGCGCGCGGAACTCGATGCCGTTCGAGAGGTCCACGACCACGCGGCCGGGCGTGTCGGCGAGAACGCCGAACGCGCTGCCGTCGGGCCGCACGGCCAGCACCCACGGGTGCGACTGGTAGAGCGACGGGGTCGAGCCGTCGTAGCCGTAGGCGTCGGTGTTCCAGCAGATCGTCGTGCGGCCGTTGCGCAGCAGCGGGCCCGGCACCTCGCCGGTTCCGTAGAGCGAGGTGCCGCGCGCAAGGGCGACGCGCACGACGCGGCCGCCCCGCGCCATCGAGAAGACCGGCCGCACCCGGAAGGCCGCCGGCAGCTCGCCGACCGCCGCGCGCGGCGCCTCGAGCGCGAGCGAGGGCGGCGCCGCGCCGCGCGCCTCCGCGTCGGGCCAGAAGCGCGCCAGCCCTTCGCCCAGCGATTCGGCGACCGGCTGCGCGTGCGCGCCGGCCGCTCCGAACAGCGTGAAGGGCGCGAGCAGGGCCCGCAGGAGGCTCAGCCAGCCGCGGGTCGCCACGCGCGGGGACCCGTCAGTTTCCGACGTCGATCGTGGCCGGCGGAGGCCAGGGCACGCTTCGCAGGTTCTCGGTGAGCAGGACGGGCCGCACCAGCGACTGCAGCGAGTCGGTGTACCGCGCCAGCCGCTGCTCCTGCGCCAGCTGCATGGCGTTCTGGAGCAGGTTCGCGCGCAGGTCCGGCGTGAGGTTCTCGAACGTCAGCGGCTCCTGCGCCTTGCCGACGACCTGCATGAGCCGGAAGCCTTCGCGCAGGTGCTCCGGTCCCGCCCACTCGCCGGGCTGCATGCGCGCGAGCGTCTCGCGCATCGTGATCCAGTTGGGGTCGGACGTCGGGTAGTTCACGACCTCGTGGTGGACGATCGCCTGCACGCCCGCCCTGCGCACCGCCTCCTCGAGCGTGGCCCCGCCGTGACCGCCGTGCATTCCGATGCGCGCGGCCGTCGCCGAGTCGGGCAGGATCACCCACTGGATGTTCGCGCGGCTGACCTGCTGGTACTGGCCCTGGACCATGGCCCAGATCTGGCGGAGCTGAGCCTCGCCGGGAGGCGGGACGTCCGCGATCGAAGCCTGGAACTCGCCTTCGAGCAGGTAGCGCTCGTACTCGCCGCGCACGCGCCGATTCACCTCCGGCTCCTCCAGCAGGTGCCGGCGCCGGGCCTCCTCGCGCGCGACCCGGGTGATGACGCGGCCCTCGATCCACTGCTGGATGGCGGGCGTCAGGCCGGCCGGCGGTTTCTGGACGTCGGGGCGGGAGAGGTCGTCGAGCGCGTCGCCGAGCGTGTAGCGTCCGCCGTCCCAGCGGGCCAGCGTCTCGGCGCGCTCGTCGGCGGTCGGCGCGGGCGGCGTCAGGTCGCCGATGCGCGCCGGCGTCAGGAGGCGAAACAGGCGCTGGGCGGCGCCCTTTTCCACGTTCACGTGCGCGGCTTCCTTCAGGCCGATCATGGCCTCGACCATGGTCTGGCGGACCTTGCGCTGCCGCAGCATCTCGGTGAGCTGCGTGTGCTCCAGCTCGAACGACGGCCGTTCGACCGCCGCGCGGCTTTCCACCACCATCAGGAACACGCCCTGCGGCGTGTCGTACGGCCCGCCGACCTTGCCCGGCTCGAGCGTGAGCAGCGCCTCGTCGAGCGGCGGAACGAGCTGGCCCGGACGCACGTTGCCGACCAGGCCGCCGGACGGAACGGTGCCCGGGATGTTGTGGCGGTCCGCGACGGCCGCGAAGGGCACGCCGTTGGCCAGGTCGCGCAGGGCCGACGCGATGATGGTGCGGTCCGGCGAGTAGATGACGCGCACCACCGCCTGCGTGCCGCGCCACTGCCAGAGCCGGTGCGCCTCGGCCTCGCTGACGCCGGGGTCCTTCGGCGCGAGCTTCGCGTACAGGGCTTCGAGCGCGTAGCGGTCCTCGAGGCTCGCGAGGTAGTTGCGCGCGAACGCCGTCGTGTCGGAGCCCCGCCGGTGCGCCGCTTCGAGCATCAGCTCGCGGCGCACCAGATCCTGCAGCAGCGTGAGCTTCGCCTGCTCGGGCGTGCCGCGGTACTGCAGCTCGTTGCCGCGCGCGGCGTCGAGCAGGTCGGCGGACGTGATCGTGCGCGAGCCGACGCGCGCCAGCGGGCGCTGGCCGATCGAGCAGCCGGCGAGCAGCGAGGAAACGGCGAACGCGGCGAGCGCCGCGAGCGCGGCACGGGCAGTCGAGCGGGTCACGGAACGGTTCCTTTCCGGCGGGATGCGGCGGCTTTCCGATGAATCGGCGGCCGACATTAGAGGGGGCCGCGGGGGGTCGCAAGGCCGGTCGTCGTGCGCCGGCGCCGCTCCGGCGGAGTTCCACTAGGCAGGCGGACCCACGGCCGTGCCGATCGAGTCGGGCGCGGCCCACAGGCCGGCGCCCTCCGTTCGGGCGGCGCGCTCGGCGGAGCGGAACTCGTCCAGGTAGCGGAACGGGTGGCGCGTGTAGGCGAAGCCGTAGCCGCGACGGACGATCTCGAGGTTCACGAACGTGCCGTCCTCGAGCCACAGGTAGCCGAGCGTACGGCCGTACCGGTCACGCCGCTCCTGGTCGAAGTCGAGCCGCACGCGGCGCCCGGCGACGAGGCGGTTCGTGTGCGCGCTCGCCTGGCGGGCGAAGTACTGGACCGGCGTGCCCTCGCGGTGCAGCTCGGGCGTGTCCACGCCGATGAGCCGCACGCGCTCGTGGCCGTCGAGCATCACCGTGTCGCCGTCAATGACGCGCACGCAGGTGCGCGCCCGGGCGCGGGCGGGCGCGGCGATGGGCCGGGGGGCCTGGCCCGGCGATGCGGACCGCGGGCCGGGGCGAGCAGGCGCCGGCGGCTGGCGCCGCTCCGGCGGTGCGCCGGGGCGCCGAAGCACGAGGGCGAGCGGCACGAACACGGCGATCAGCAGGGCCACGAATCCGAGACGAAACCGCCCGCGCTTCACGATCGGCTGGTGCGTCCGGCCGGCGCCGGCGCGGCGGGCCGCTCCGGCGCTCCCGGCTTCGGCCCGCCGCCGGCATCCGGCGCGGCGGCCGCGACCGCACGGTTCAGCGCCACCAGCGTCTCGCGGGCCCGATTGAGCAGCACGAGATCGGCCCCCTTCATCCGCAGCCCGAACTCGCGGCCCGAGAAGAACTCGACCTGGAAGTTGAGCGAGCCCACGACCGACGCGATCTCCGCGGGCTTGAGGGGACGGCGCAGCGTCACCTCGGCGACGTCGTGCAGGACCTTGAGACTCTCGACCAGCGCGGGCGCCTCGTCGGGGCCGCGGCCGAGCACGCGCAGCCGCCGCAGCTCGACCAGCGCGACCGTCGGCGGCGGCAGCTGGCCGAAGCGGTCCATCAGCTCGAGTGTGAAGTCGTCCACCGCGCCGTCGTTCCTCGCCTCGGCGAGGCGGCGATAGAGCGCGAGCTTCTCGTGCTCGTCGGGCACGTAGTCGTCGGGCAGGAAGGCGCTCCAGTCGGTGAGCAGGCGCGGCTCGGGGCGCAGCGACTCGACCTCGCCCTTGAGCCCGGCGACCGCCTCCTCGAGCAGCTTCACGTACAGGTCGAAGCCCAGGCCGACGATGTGGCCGTGCTGCTCGGGCCCGAGCATGTTGCCGGCGCCGCGGATCTCCATGTCCTTGAGCGCGACCTTGAATCCCACGCCCAGCTCGTCGAACTCCTCGATCACGCGCAGGCGCTTCTCGGCCTCCTCGGTCAGCACGCGGCGGCCGGGCACCATGAGGTAGGCGTGCGCGCGGTGGCTCGAGCGGCCGACGCGGCCGCGCAGCTGGTAGAGCTGCGCGAGGCCGAGCGTGTCGGCGCGATCCACGATCAGCGTGTTGACCGTGGGGATGTCGAGGCCGCTCTCGATGATCATGGTCGCGACGAGCACGTCGAGGCGGCCCTCGGTGAAGTCGAGCATCACCTGCTCGAGCTGGCGTTCGTGCATCTGGCCGTGGGCGACGCCGACGCTCACCTGGGGGATGAGTTCCTGCAGCATCGCCGCCCGGTTGTAGATGGTCTCGACGCGGTTGTGGACGAAGAACACCTGCCCGCCGCGGTCCACCTCGCGCAGCACCGCCTCGGTCACCACCTCGGGGTCGAACTCGAGCACCTCGGTGTGCACCGGCAGGCGGTTCTGCGGCGGCGTCTCGATGACGCTCATGTCGCGCGCGCCGGCGAGCGACAGGTTGAGCGTGCGCGGGATCGGCGTGGCGGTCAGGGCGAGCACGTCCACGGTGCGGGTGAGCTGGCGGATCTTCTCCTTCTGCGCCACGCCGAAGCGGTGCTCCTCGTCGATCACCACCAGGCCCAGGCTCGCGAAGCGCACGTCCTTGCTGAGCAGCCGGTGCGTGCCGATGACGATGTCCACGTCGCCCGATGCGAGGCGCGAGACCACGTCCTTCGTCTCCTTCGGGGTGCGGAAGCGCGACAGCACCTCGACCTTGACCGGAAAGTCGGCGAGCCGCTCGCGGAACGTGATGCCGTGCTGCTGCGCGAGGATCGTGGTCGGCACCAGCACCGCGACCTGCCGGCCGTCCTGCACGGCCTTGAACGCGGCACGGATCGCGACCTCGGTCTTGCCGTAGCCGACGTCGCCGCAGATCAGGCGATCCATGGGCGAGGCGGTCTCCATGTCGGCGCGCACGTCCTCGATGGCCGTGAGCTGGTCGGGCGTCTCGTCGTAGGGGAACGACGCCTCGAGCTCGCGCTGCCAGACCGTGTCGGGCTTGAACGCGTGGCCCGGCAGCGCGTGCCGCGCGGCGTAGGCCTTGAGCAGCTCGTCGGCCATGTCCTGAATGGCCTGCTTCGCCCGCGCCTTGGTCTTCTGCCACTGCGCCGAACCCAGCCGGTGCAGCCCCGGCTTCGCGCCGTCGCCGGCCGCGTAGCGCGAGACCAGCGACAGCATGTGCACCGGCACGTAGAGCACGTCCTTCTCGGCGTAGGAAAGCTCGAGGCAGTCGGTCTCCTGCCCGCCGAGCGTCAGGCGTCTCATGCCGCGGTAGATGCCGACCCCGTGCTCCTCGTGCACGACGAAGTCGCCGGGCTTGAGCGCCGAGAGTTCGGCGACCGACATGCCTCCGGTGCGGCGCAGCCGGCGCCGGCGCCGCCGGTAGCGCGAGAAGATCTCGTGGTCGGTGAGCAGCGCGAGCCCGGCGCCGCGCAGGGTGAAGCCGGCCGAGACGAGGCCGACGCCGAGCGTCGCGCCCTCGTTGCCGAGCATCTCCCACAGCCGGTCGCGCTGGCCCGGGTTGTCGCACAGGATGACCGGGGCGATGCCGTTCGCGCTCAGCTCGGCGAGGTGGTCGCGCAGCCGGTCGAGGGAGCGCTGCTGGGGTTCGGCCGGAAGGCAGTCCACGATCACCCGGTGCGCGTAGCGCGCGGCCTCGCCCGGCTCGGCGACCGCGCCCATCCAGTCCGCGCCGCGGCGCTGTTCGAGCAGCTCGTCCCAGGCCGAGGCCGGCTGGAAGAGCTGCCCGGGCGGCGAGATGAGCGGGTACTCGCCGCGCGCGCGGTGGAACGCCTCGAGCACGCCCGCGGAGAACTCCTCCGCGCGCTCCGCGAGCGCGGCCGGGTCGTCCACCACGACCAGCGCGTCGTCGGGCAGGTAGTCGGAGAGCGAGGCGAGCGCGTCGTCGTAGTAGCCCGCGAAGCGCTCCATGCCGTCATGGAACAGGTTCGCGCCGCCGCGGGCGGCCTCGTCGCCCGCCTCGCGCAGCCGCCCGGCGATGGTCTCGGCCTCGCCCGGCTCGACGATGATCTCGTAGCGCGGCAGCACGCGGGCGGCGGAGAGCTTTTCCAGTGAGCGCTGGGTGCCCGCGTCGAATCGCCGCAGCGAGGCGATCGTGTCGCCGTCGAACTCGATGCGCAGCGGATCGCCCTGGCCGACCGGGAAGACGTCGAGGATGCCGCCGCGGCGCGCGAACGTGCCCACCGACTCGGCCTCGGGCAGCCGCTCGTAGCCGAGGTAGACGAGCCGCTCGATCAGCGCGCGCGGGTCGGCGTCCTCGCCGACGCGCAGCGACAGGATCGCGCGCGCGAGCCGCTCCGGGCGCGTCACGCGCTGCAGCACGCCGCGCACCGTCGCGACCACCACGCCGCGTTCGCCCGCCGCCAGTCGCGCGAGCGTCCCGAGCCGCTCGGCGGTCAGCGTCGGGTGCGGCGAGGACGGGTCGTAGGGGGGCGAGTCGGGTTCGGGAAACGCGAACGTCGCGCCACGGCCGCGGAAGTACTCGAGGTCGTCGCGCGCGGCCTCGAACGCCTCGCCGTGCGGGACCACGTACAGCAGCGTGCGGTCCGTGCGCCGCTGCAGCCACGAGACGAAGTACGCGCGCGCCGAGCCGGTGAGCCCGCGCACCGCGACGCGCGGGCGCTTGCGCGCGGCGTCCGCCCGATTCCAGCCGCCCCCGAGCGTGCCGAGCAGGTCGAGCGCTTCCGGACAGCGGTCCGCGTAGCCCGCGAGCCGTTCGGCGAGATCGTCGGTCAGGTACAGGTCGGTGGTGGTCACTCTCGAGTCCCGGGGCCAGCACGAAAAGCCGCCTCGGAAGGATCCCGGGCGGTCGCGGCGCGAGGTTGTGGGCCGCGTCGCGGCGCGGGCTCGTTCCGCTCCCGGCCGGTGGCGGCGGACGGCGACGCTAGCAGGCCGGCGCGGGCGCCAACAAGCGCGGGACGGCGGTGGTGGCGGCGGTCAGGCGCCGCGCCGGGCCGCCGCCGGCATGCCCCAGCGCCCGATCACGCTCTCGGCGACGAGCAGCGCGAGCGCGAGCAGCGCGAAGACGGCCCACAGTTCGCGGCCGAAACGCGCCTCGCGCACGCGCCGGGCGAGATCCGCGCCGGCGTGCAGGACGGTGGCGCGCCCGGGCGGAAAGCCGGCGAGCAGCGCGGATTCGTCGAGCGCGGTGAGGTCCGACTCGCGCGGGTCGGGATTGACGGCGAAGCTGCTGCGCAGCCGGCCGCCGAGCAGCACGCGGTAAAGCCCCGGCTGCTCGAGCGGCGCCGTCTCGAGCCGCGTCGCGCCCTGCGTGCCGCCGAGCGCGACGGGCACGTCGCGGCCGCCTTCGTCCAGCACGCGCCACTCGCCGGTCGTCGCCGGCGCGCGCCAGACGTCGCCGGGCGCGAGCGAGAGCGCGGCGGTGCCGCGGCCCAGCACGCGCACGCACTGGTGGACCAGCGGCAGGAACGCGCCGCTGACCGCGAAGTCGCTGCTCGCCAGGTCGAGCGAGGCGTTGAGCACCAGCGCGTGCGGCGCCTCGATCAGCGCCGGGTGCGCGCGGTCGTATTCGAGCAGCACGCGCCCCGGGCCGGGCCGGTAGGCGCGCACGACCGTGAAGCTGGCCGAGGAAAGCGGCTCGCCCGGGCGTGCCGGAAAACCGCCGAGCACCGGGTGGCCGGCGACGCGGCGCACGAGCCGCCAGGCGGCCCCGGCGGGCGCCTGGTCCTCGCCGCCCAGTTCGCCCGCGCCGATCTCGCCCAGAAGCAGGCGGTTCCACGCGTCCGCGTCGGCGCGCGCGCCGGGCACGAGCAGCAGGCCGCCGCCGCCGCGCCAGAAGTCGAGCAGCGCCTGCAGCTCGGCCGGGCCCGGGCGCGCGACGTCGCCGAGCACGATCACGTCGGCGTCGGCCGCCTGCGCGGCGAGCCCCGCGGCGTCCACCGCGCGCACGTCGAAACCCGACGCCTCGCCGCCCGCTTCGAGCGCCAGGCGCAGCGGCGAGGGCCCGCCGTCCTCGCGCAGCAGCACGTGCAGCGCGCCCGCGCGCCCGGCGGCGAAGACGCGGCGATTGTCGAGCGCCAGCGCGTCCTCGGGAAGCAGCGCCTCGCCGCCCGCGACCGGCAGGCGCGACAGCGGCAGCAGCGCCGCGGCCTCGCCGCGCCCGGGCAGCGAGACGAACCCGGAGCCGAGCCGGTCGCCGGGCGCGAGCGCGCCGGCGTCCGGGGCCGCCGCCAGTTCGCGCGCCTCGACCGCGAAGTCGCCCGGCGTGACCCCGAAGGCGGCGGCGCCGAGCGAGAGCTCGACGCCGTCCGCCGCCGGCGAGAGCGCGGCCGAGGTGAGCGCGGCGTTGGCGCGGCTGCGCGGCGCGAGCGGCACGAGGTAGACGCGCGTGGCGTCCCAGGGTCCCTCGGGCGCGGCGAAGCGCGCGCCGCCTTCGAGGGCGGGAAAGCCTGCGCGCTGGAAGTCCGAGATCCAGAACAGCTCGCGGTTGAGCGCGTGCGAGCCGCGCAGCGCCCGAGCCGCCAGCGCCAGCGCGGCCTCGTGGTCGGTGGTGGCGGCGCCCGGCCGCAGGGCCTGCGCCGCGGCGCGCAACCGGCCGGCGTCGCCGAGCGGGCGTTCCGAGACGGGATGCGGCGCGCGGTCGTAGGGCACGAGCAGCAGCTCGTCGGCGGGACCCATCGTCGCGAGCAGGTCGTCCACGACGCGCCGCGCGGCGGCGGTGAGCGGCCGGCCGTCGGGTCCCGGCGCGCCCATGCTGCCGCTCTGGTCCACGAGCGCCACGAGCGAGCTGGCGGCGGCGCTGCCCGCGGCGTTGCCCCTGAGCGCCGGGCGCGACATGGCGATCGCCAGGCAGGCGATGGCCAGCGCCCGCAGCAACAGCAGCAGCCACTGCTTGAGCTTCAGGCGGCGGATCTCGCTCTGGTGGACCTCGGTCAGGAACTCGAGCGAGGGAAAGCGCACCTCGCGCGGCCGGCGGCGGGTGAACAGGTGGATGAGGATCGGGACCGCGGCCGCCGCGACGCCGAACAGGAACAGCGGGTTCAGGAAGTTCACGACGGAAACTCCCGCCAGGTGCCGCTCGAGTCGTCCCAGGCCTCGAGGCGCGTGACCGGGTGGATCTCCCAGCCCGTCAGGCGCGGCGCGGCGTTGCCCAGCGACCACGACGAGGGGACGCGGTCGTACTGGTAGTCGTAGAGCAGCCAGCCCGAGACGCGCACGTGCCGCGGACCGCCGGGCCAGGGAGTCGCGCCGCCGCGGTTGGGGCGGAAGAACGCCAGCAGGGCCTCGCCGTTCCAGCGCCCGCGGCGGCGCCACTGCGGCGTGATCTCGGCGGTCACGTAGAGCGTGTCGGTGCCGCCCTCGCCGCGCGGCGCGGGCGCGATCTCGAGGTGCAGGTCGCCGTCGGCCGCGAGCATCGTGCGCTGCACCCAGCCTTCGAGGCTCACGCCCCTGGCTTCGAGCGGCGCGTACTCGGCGAGCGGGCGGCCGTGCGGCAGCGCGGCGAAGCT
The DNA here is from genome assembly GCA_020847735.1 of Candidatus Eisenbacteria bacterium. Classification (NCBI taxonomy): domain Bacteria; phylum Candidatus Eiseniibacteriota; species Candidatus Eiseniibacteriota bacterium. Next base: position 28,664 of record JADLBL010000009.1, on the reverse strand, counting down.
GTCCACCGTCCACGGCGCGTAGCGTTCGGGCGCGCGCTCGCGCCCCTTGCCGGCGCGCAGGTGGCGCAGCTCGCGCGGCGCGGCCGGCCCCTTGCCGAGCACGGCCAGGCCGCCGATCAGCGCGGCGGCGCCCAGCGCCAGCACCAGCGCGGCGAGCACGCGGAAGGTCACAGCAGCCTCGAGCGCTTCTCGAGGTAGGCGAGCAGCGCGCGGTCGAACGGCGTTCGCGTGTCGAGCGGCACGTAATCCACGAGCTGCTCGCGGCACGCGCGCCGGTAATGGTCCCGCCAGGCGTCCATCCGCTCGCGGTAGCGTTGCCCGATCTCCCACGGTTCGGTCGTCAGCCGCTCGCCGCTCTCCAGGTCCACGAACGTCGCGGTGTCGTGGTAGGGGAACTCGATCTCGTCCGGGTCGAGCACGTGGAAGACGATCACCTCGTGATGGCGGTGGCGAAAGTGCTGCAGGCCCGAGAGCACCTCGTCCGGCCGGTCCATCAGGTCGGAGATCAGCACCACGAGTCCGCGCCGCTTGATGCGCTCGGCCAGTTCGTGCAGCACGGGGCCCAGCTTCGTGCGGCCCTGCGGCTGGCCGGCGCCGAGCGCCTTGAGCAGCACGTCGAGGTGGGTGCGTACCGAGCGCGCGGGAATGAACGAAACCGGCCGCTCGGCGAACAGCAGCGCTCCGACCGCGTCCTGCTGCCCGAGCATCAGGTAGGCGAGCGCGGCCGCCAGCGAGCGCGCGTACTCGATCTTCGAGAGCGAAGCGCGCGCCGACTGGAAGCCCATCGAGCCCGAAAGGTCCACCAGCAGGTGGCAGCGCAGGTTCGTTTCCTCGGTGTACTGCTTGACGAGGTAGCGGTCGCTCTTGGCCAGCACCTTCCAGTCGAGGTTCTTGAGCGGATCGCCCGGCATGTACGGCCGGTGCTCGGCGAACTCGACGCTGAAGCCGTGAAAGGGCGAGCGGTGCATGCCGGCGATGAAGCCCTCGACGACGAGCCGCGCACGCACGTCGAGATGCGCGAGCCGCGCGACGACCGCCGGGTCGAGGGAGGTGCGGCCGTCGCTCACGGGGTCACCACGTCAGCGCGCGGTCCTGCCGCGACGCCACCACAGCCAGTAGACCGGGAAGCCGGTCGCGGCGATGAGCACGCCGGCCATCGCGCGCGGGACCGGCAGGCCGAGGCGCGCCAGCGAGGTGAAGGGCGCGCTGCTCGAGAAGTCGCTCCAGATGATGACCGCGGTGACGACCAGGAACACGATCGCCGGCAGCGGATGCAGCGGCGAGCGGTACGAAGGCGCCGCCGCAGCGGCGGACGCGCCGCCGCGCTTTTCGCGGGCGCGCTGCACGAACAGCGCCGCGGTCGTGACGCCGTAGAAGGCCCACGAGGTCGTGACGAACCAGCCCGAGACGTCCTCGAAGCCGCCGGCGGCCCACAGCCACACGCACGACAGCACCGCCTGGATCCACAGCGCCCGCGCGGGGGATTCGCGCCGCGGGTCGAGCGCGGCGAGCGGTTTCCACAGCAGGCCGTCGGCCGCCATCGCCTGCGTCACGCGCGGGCCGGTGAGGATCGCGCCGTTGATGGTGCCGAAGGTCGAGACGGCGACCAGCACGGCCAGCGCGCGCGCCCCCCAGTCGCCGACCAGCCGGTGGATGACCTCGGTCGCGACCGCCGGATAGCTGGCGACCTCGTCGGGCGTGAGCACCTTGTAATAGGCGAAGTTGACGAGCACGTAGACGGCGACCACGAGCGCGGTGCCGCCGAGGATGGCGATGGGCAGGGTGCGCCGCGGATTCACCACCTCGCCGGCGACGTAGGTGGAATCCGTCCAGCCGTCGTAGGCGAACAGGATGCCGATCATCGCCAGCGCGAAGGCGGTCAGCAGCGAGTGCCCGGCCGAGCCCGCGGTCGCGGCCTGTTCGATCGGGCCCGGCGCGTGCGCGACCGGCACCGTGAACGCCGCGACGCACAGCGCGACGATGCCGGCGAGCTTGGCGGTCGTGAACAGCGACTGCGCGCCCGCACCCTCGCGAACGCCCAGCCAGTTGACGAACGTGAGCAGGAAGATCGCGACGCAGCCCACGGCCAGCTCCGCCGGGTGCCCGAGTCCGAGCACCTGGCAGAAGTAGAGCGCGAACACGCTGGTGATGGAGGCGATCACGGTCGGCTTGATGACCCACAGGTTCGCCCAGCCGAAGGCGAATCCCCACGCGTCTCCGAAGCTCTCGCGGATGAAGACGTACAGACCGCCGGTCCTGGGCTGCCCGACCGCCAGCTCGGTCAGCACGAGCGATCCGCACAGCGACAGCACGCCTCCCAGCACCCACGCGGCGATCACCGGCGTAAACCCGGGCAGCTCCTGCGCGACCCCGTGCGGGGAGCGGAAGATTCCGGAGCCGATGATGTTCCCGACCGTGATGGCGGTGGCCGCGTAGAGCCCGATCCTGCGGTGCATCTCGACGCTCATGGTTCCCCCGGCGGTCGGTGGCGGTGCGCGTCCTGCGTTGCGGCGGCCGCCGCGGTTCCCGGCGCGCTCGTGCGACTGCGGCCGCCCCGGTCCGTGCGCGTGCGCCCGGCCGGCCGCGTCCGTCCTGCGGTGCTGCCTCCCGCCCTACTCCGCCGGCACGGCCTTCAGCAGGTCGGCGATGATCCGGTCGGGCTTCACGCCCTCGGCCTCGGCGGTGAAATTGGTGATGATCCGGTGGCGCAGCACGCTGGCGGCGACCGCCTGCACGTCCTCGATGCCGGGCGCGAAGCGGCCGCGCATCACCGCGCGCGTCTTGGCGCCGAGCACCAGGAACTGCGAGGCGCGCGGGCCGGCGCCCCAGCTGACCCACTGGCGGACGAACTCGGGCGAGTCCTCGCGCCCGCGCGTCGCGCGCGCCAGCCGGACCGCGTAGCGCACGACGTGCTCGGTGACCGGCACGCGGCGCACGAGCTGCTGCAGCGCGAGGATGTCCCCGGCGCCGAGCACCCGGTCGAGCTGCGGCACGTAGGCCGAGGTCGTCGAGGCGACGATCTGCTCCTCCTCGCCGGCGCCGGGATAGTCCACGCGCACGTTGAACATGAAGCGGTCGAGCTGCGCTTCGGGAAGCGGGTAGGTGCCTTCGAGCTCGATCGGGTTCTGGGTCGCGAGGACGAAGAACGGCTTCGGCAGCGCCATCGTCTGGCCGCCGGCCGTGACCTCCTTCTCCTGCATCGCCTGCAGCAGCGCCGCCTGCGTCTTGGGCGGTGTGCGGTTGATCTCGTCGGCGAGCACGACGTTCGCGAACACCGGACCGCGGATGAAGCGCAGCGCGCGCCGCCCGCTGGCCGAGTCCTCCTCGAGGATGTCGGTGCCGGTGATGTCGCTGGGCATCAGGTCTGGCGTGAACTGGATGCGGCTGAACTGCAGGTCCAGCACGCGCGCGACGCTCGAGACGAGCAGCGTCTTGGCCAGCCCCGGGACCCCGACCAGCAGGACGTGGCCGCCGGCGAACAGCGCGGTGAGCAGGTGGTCCACCACCTCCTCCTGCCCGACGATGGCCTTGCGCAGTTCGGCGAGGATGCGTTCGCGGGCCTGGTTGAGCTGCTGCACGGCCTGCAGGTCGGATGGGGTGCCGCTCAAGCGATGGCCTCCGGTCGGGAGGAAGGTCGCGGCGCCGGCGCCGGGCGCCGCGCCGTCAGGACAAACGAGTGCGGAACGTTAGCATCGCACCGGTCCCGCCCGCCACGCGCGCGGCCGTGCGCGGAGAGTCCGCCGACCGGCGCGGCGCCGCGGGGCGTTCTCAGATAGAACCTAGCGCCGGTCCAGGCGCGCCAGGCGCAGGCGGGGCTGCTCGGCGGGCCGCTCGATCCAGACCGCGTAGGCGCGGCGCGGACCGGCGCCGGCGAGCGCGGCGCTGCGGACGGCGGCGCCGAGGAACAGCCACGGCGTCTGCGCGCCGTCGGCCTCGACCGCGCGCACCGCCAGCACGCGGGCCGTCGTGTCGGCGAGCGGCCGGGCGATGACGCCCGCGAGCGTCGTCGCTCCCATGCCGGCGAGCATGGGGCGCGAGGCCTCGCGCAGCGAGTCCGCCAGCATGCGGCGCGGCCCCGTTCGCCCGACGTCGGCGCGCCAGGTCGCGAGGTAGACGCCGGGCCGCACCTCGTCCGACTCGTGCTCGGCTCCGGTGAACCACGCGTAGAGCCCGCCGCCGGCGCGGTTCGCGCTCAGCGCCGGCCCGACCGACGGGCAGCCGGGCAGCAGCCAGCGGTCCGCCGAGACGAGCGTGTCGAGCGCGAACGTCGCGCCGCCGTCGCGCGAGATCGCGAGCCGGGGATCGCGCAGGTCGTCGTGCGCTCCGCGGTACGCGATCACGACGCGGCCGGCGGAGTCGGCTCGCATCGCGAGCCGGCAGCACGGACAGCCCTCCGCGGCGACGAGCACGCTCGGCTGCCACGAATGCCCTTCGTCGAGGCTGGCGGCGAGCCGGACCTGCGCGCGCGCGGGTTCCTCCTCGCCGGGCGCCAGCTTCGCGCCGCGCCCGTCGAGCCAGGCGGCCAGCGCGCGCCCGTCGGGCGAGAAATCGAGCGCGAGGAAGCCGTGGTAGGTGGACTTCGGATCGCCGGAGTCGTCGTTGACGAACACCGGCGGGCCGAACGTCGCGCCGCCGTCGGCGCTCGCGCGCGAGACGATGTCGTCGGCGAAGCCGCCGCTGTCGCGATGCGCCGCCCACGCGACCACGAGCTGGCCGCTCGGCCCGAACGCCGCGACGGGCCGGCTCTCGGAATAGGACGAAACCCGCCCCGCCGGATCGTCGAGCCGCCGGGGAGCGCCGAAGCGGCCGGCGCTGTCGGGGGCGACGGCCAGCCAGACGCCGGCGCCGGCGCTGTCGCGCGTCACCCAGGTGAGCGCGAGCCGGCCGCGCGGGCCGACCGCGAGGCCGGGATCGAACGCGGCGACGTCCGCGAGCTCGGGCGGGGTGATCTCGCGCACGCCGGCCCACGCCGGGGGACGCGCGGCGGGCGTGCAGCCGGGAACGAGCAGCGCGCAGGCGAGCGCGAGAGGGGCGAGGCGGCCCGCGCGCCGGGCGGCGGCGCCGGGGCGATGCGGAGTGTTCCGGTCGGAAGGCGTCATGTCCGGCAGGTTACTCCGCCAGCCTCACCACGCGCACCACCGCCGTGCCCGCACCGTCGCGCCAGCGGACGAAGTAGAGCCCGGGCGGCGCGTCGCGGCCGCCCGAGTCACGGCCGTCCCAGCGCCCGTGTCCGTCGCGCGTGTCGAACGCGCGCACGAGCCGCCCGGCCGCGTCGAGCACGGAAATCCGGCCCTGTCCCGGCGCGCGCAGCTCGAGCGCGCCGCGAAACGGGCTGGGCCCGGCGCGCAGCGTGGGCACGGCGCCGCCGCCGCGAACGACCGCGCCGGACGGCAGCGCGCGCGCCGCGCGGCCGAGCACGCTGAAGCCGAAGCGCACGTACTCGGGCGGCAGCGGGATCCAGCCGTCGGCGGTCGTGTCCTCGTCGGCGCGATAGAGCCAGCCGCGCAGCGTGAACGTGCGCGCGGTCCGCGCCACCACCTCGGCGGTCGCGGCGAAGTAGGGCAGGCGGAAGTCGCCGCGCGCGGCGAATGTGCCGCCGACGCGCGGCCAGACGCGGATCGAGTCCGCGATCGAGTCGGGCACCGTGACGGTGGCGTACGCGGCCCATCGCGTCGCACGCACGCTGCCGCGGAAGCGGTCGAGCGTTCCCGGGCCGCTCTCGCCGATCTCGAGCAGGCCGGAGCCCCCGGGCACGAGCGAGTCGGCGTGCACCTCGTCGTGCCAGATCGCGATCTGCGGCCGCACCGCGTACAGCGCCCGGCCGACGTCGAGCCGCCCCCAGCCCGTCTCGGCGTCCACGCCCGGCGCGCCGATGTCGTCGGCGCTCTCGCGCAGCACGCGCTGGAAGTCGGTGTCGAGCAGCTCCGGCCGGGCGCTCGCCAGCAGCCCGGCGGCCGCCGCCACGAACGGCGCGGCGAACGACGTGCCCGAAGCCGCGACGTAGCCGTCGTAGGTGGCGCCGTAGTAGCTCGGGTAGGTCATGAAGGTCGTCCAGACGTTGACCCCCGGCGCCATCAGGTCGAGGCCGGGGCCGTACGAGGAGAACGTGACGCGCTCGTCGAACGGCGAGCTCGCGCCCACCTGGATGCACAGGCCCTCGGCCGCGTAGGCCGACGGGTACTGCGGCTCGGTGGGCTTGCTCGCGCCCTTGTTGCCGGCGGCCACGACGACGACGCAGCCGCGCGTCAGCGCGTAGCCGAGCGCCAGGCGCTCGATGCGGCTGCTGCCGGGGCCGGCGAAGGACAGGTTCATGGCCCGCGCGCCGACGTCGGCGGCGTGGATCATGGCGCGCGCGATGTCGAACGACGACGCCTCGCCCGAATGCCCGGGCGAGATCTTGATGGGCACGATCCGGCAGCCGGCGGTGGTCGCGCCGTCGCCGCCGCACAGGCCGGCGACGCCGCCGCCGGTGAAGTGCGGGCCGTCGTTGCTGCGCGCCGCCATCACGCCGGCGACCGGCGTGCCGTGGCCGAACGAGTCGGTGATCGCCGGCACCGGCTCGCCGGTCAGGTTGATCGCGTCCACGATGCGCGGACCTCCGCCCGCGAGCGGGCCGCCCAGCTCGGGCTGCGCCGGGTCAATGCCCGTGTCGGCGACGGCCAGCTTGAGCGCGTCGTCGCCGACGCACAGCGCCCAGCCCTCGGCCGCGTGCACGTCGGCGCGCGCGAGGCCGCCGTAGGCGCCGGCGGGCCCCTCGTTCCACAGCCCCCACTGCCAGCTGTTGCGCAGGTAGGGATCGTCGGGCAGCGAATCGAGCAGCGCCGCTCGCGCGGGCCAGGGCCCGCGCGCCGGCGCCGGCGCGTACGACTCGAGCTGCAGCGCGCGCGTGCGCAGCGGCTCGACCCAGTCCACGGCGCCGCCGTCGGCGAGCGCGAGGCGAGCCGCTTCGGCCCGCGCCTCGTCGGGCGCTTCGAGCAGCACGATGCGCCCGGGCGCGAAGGCGCCGAGCGCGAGCGCCTCGCCCGAACGCGCGGGCAGCGTCGCGGCCCGCGCGGGCAGACCGTCGAGCAGCCGGCGCGAGAGCTTCAGCCCGAGCGCGGCAAGGCGGGGCGCGGCGAACCGGATCGCCGCGTCCCCCGCGCGCGCGCGGGCGTCCGCGTCGGCGGGCCCGCGCGCCGTCGGCGCCGCGTTGCCGGGCGCGGCCGCGAGCTGGGCGACGAGCCGCGTGGTCGCGGCGTCGGCGGGGGCGCCGGTGGCGAGTGCGAGGGCGGCGAGCAGCGACGGCGTGAGGCGCATGAGGTGCTCCGGCGGAGGCGCGTGCGGGGGCGGAACCGAACGCTTCAAGGCTAGCGGTTCGCGCGGTGGCCGCGCCATGCGCACGGCGTGCGCGGGCCGGCAACCCCGTGGACGAGAGGCGGCCGTTCGACCGGGCCGGGTCGCGTCCGCGCGTGCGGGCACGGACACGAAGTCCGTCCCGCGCCGCTCCGCGCTCAGCGCGAATCGAGGCTCTCGAACCGCGTCCGCGCGGTGTTCGAGAGGCGCACCTCGTCAATGACGCCGTCGAAGCCGTAATAGGGCGAGTAGTCCGAGGTGCCGTCAATCTGCAGCGGGCCGCCGATGTCGGTGAGCCGCCGCTCGTCCACCAGGTTGCCGAAGACGAGCGGCGCGAAGCTGCCGCGCACGGTCTGGCCGGTGGCGTACTGCGCATCGAGACGGCCGTCGAGATACAGCCGCACGGCCTGGCCGTCCACGGTCGCGGCGACGTGCACCCAGCGCCCGAGCGGCAGCGCGCCGCCGGACGCGAAGGCGACCGGCGCCGCCGCCTGCGCGGGCTGCATCACGAACAGCAACCGGCCCACGGGCTGGTCGGCGACGACGCGCTCGAAGATTCCGGGCGCGCCCGCGGGCACGATCGGGTACGCCTGCCTCAGGCCGGCGACGCCGAGCACCCAGCTCTGCTCCCCGGGCACGGGCGACCAGCGCGCGGCGATGACCTCGAGCTCGTAGTCCGAGAGCGAGTTCGCCTGCACCCACGCCTCGATCGTGAACCCGTGCGGAACGTCGAGCACCGGGTTGCGGGGCACGACGACGAACGACTGCTGCGAGCGCGTGAAGACGCGCGCGCTCCTGAAGCGGCCGAAATCCGTGCGCGTGTCGCCGCCCGCGGTGCCGCGCAGCCGGAAGGGTCCCGAGTCGGAAACGAGCGGGCCGCCGTTCTCGTCCATGGACCAGAGCCCGACCGTGACCGAATCCGCCACCGGCGGCGCGGGCGGCAGCCGGGGCGCGCGCGGCTTCTTCGACCCGGCCGCGGCCAGCGGGGCGAGCAGCGCGAACGACAGCGCGGCGGCGAGCAGGGCGGCGCGCCTCACGGGGCGATCCCCAGCGCGCGCATGCGGGCCGCGGCCTCGGCCGCCGAGCCGCGGTCGCCGGCGGCCACGAAGAGCTGGTGCATGCGGCGCAGCGTAGCAGCGTCGCTGGCGAACGACACCACCGGCGCCCACAGGGCCATCGCGTCGGCGTCCTGGTGCTGGAGCGCCGCCGCCCAGCCGCGCCCGATGCGCGTGCGCGGATCGCCGGGCCGCAGCGACTCGAGCCGGTCGAAGGTCTCCGCCGCCTCGGCCGGCCGGTCGGTGCGCAGCAGGTTGTCGCCCAGCGCGAGGAGCACGTCGGGCTCCCGGGGCGCGATCCGCGCCGCCTGATCGAGCAACCGCTGGGCTTCCTCGAAGCGTCCCTTCGCCTGCTCGTCGGTCGCGAGCACCAGGCGCGCCATCCAGTCCACGTTCGAGATCGCGACCTGGGCGCGCGCCCGGTGCACGGCATGCTCGCGTACGTCCGTGAGCCACGCGGGGTCGCGCCCGAAACCGGGGCCGATCTCGTACAGCACCGCCGGCCAGTGCTCGGTCACGGCGCGCGGCGTGAGACCGGGGACATGCGACGTCGTGTCGAGCAGGTACGAGAAGTCCGGCCGCATCTCGGCCTCGGGCCACGAGAAGTACAGCCAGCGCACGTGCCCGCGCCGCGCCGCCGCCGCCAGTTGCGAAAGCGAGTCCACGAAGGGAAACGCGACCGGCGAGAGTCCCGCGTGCCAGGCGAAGTTCGGCTTGCGCGCCATGACGCGGTCGCCCGGGCGCAGCAGCGGCCGGACCTCGCGCGCGATCTCGAGCACCTCGACGGGGAGCTGGTCGAAGACCCGCTTCTGCACCGCGAGCGACACCTTCGCCGCGAGCGCCAGCGGCACGAGCGCGAGCACCGCCTTGAGCCACAGCCGGCCGCCCGCCGCCGCGCCGGGGGGGCCCGTGCGCCACGCCAGCGCCAGCAGCGGCGAGCCGAACGCCGTCGCCGCGAGCAGCGCCCAGACCGGCAGCGTCGCGAGCGACCAGCGCTCGTTGTGGAAGGCCGGCACGAGCGCGAGGAACAGCAGCGCCCCCGCGAGCAGCACCGCGCGCAGGCGCGCGAGCGAACCGTCGCGCCAGGCGAACAGCAGCCCGGCGAGCGCCGCGATCGCGACCGGCATCCCGGTCAGCTTGCGGGCGTCGAGCATCAGGTGCTCGCCGACGTTGGACGCCATGCGCGCGAACACCGCCGCCGGATCGCGCGCGATCACCGACCAGGGCGTCGGGAATTGCGGCTCCAGATCGCGCTGGTAGGTGTCCCAGGGAATGCCCTTCGCGCGCGCGAACACGTCGTAGGCGATGTTGTGGTGGAGCTGGAAGGCGAACGTGGCGCCGCTCGCGAGCGAAATCGCGATCCACGGCACGACCGGGGCGAGCCAGCCGGCGCAAAAGAGCAGCGCCGCGCGTCCGCGCGGGGGGCCGCCCTCGCGCACGCCGGCCCAGCCGAACGCCAGCGCCAGCGCGCCCGCCGGCAGCAGCGCGACGGCGTTGTAGCGGGTCAGGAACGCCAGACCGGCCAGCGCGCCGGCCGCGAACAACCGGCGCGGCCGCGGCGCGCCGGTCAGCAGGAGCGCGAGCGCGCCCGCCTGCACGGCCAGCGCCAGCGCGTCGGTGGTCGCCGCGTAGCCGTAGCGCAGGAACTGCGCGTTGGTCGCGAGGAACGCGACCGTGAGCAACGCCGGCAGCGCGCCCGCGCGCTCGCGGGCGATGCGGTGCCACAGCAGCAGCGCCGCGACCATCGAGGCGGCCGACAGCAGTTCGGCGGCGAGGAACAGGTCGCGCACCACGAAGCCCAGCAGCGCGAGCGCCATTTCGTGGACGGGCCCGACGACGCCGTAACGCGAGGGATCGAGGTGCCCGGCCTGCAGGGCGCGCGCGTCCAGGCCGTAGGCGCCGTAGAAGTCGGTCTCGGTGAACACGTCCCCGACCCGGTGGGGCCCGAGGAGGATGGCCAGGACGAGCACGCCGAAGGCCGCGGCCAGCGCCCAGGCCAGCCGGTCCAGCCACCGCGAGGCCGCGGGCGCGGGCGCGCTCAGCAGCAGCGCCCCGGCTCCGGGCGCGCCGCGTCGCGTCGCGTCGCGCCGGGGGAGCGGCTTCGGGTGCGGGCGGGTCGAGGACATGGGCGGTGAGTGTAGTCGGGCCGGGCGCGAGGTCCCAAAAAACGGACGCGGCGGCGGGATCGGGATCCCGCCGCCGCCCCTGCAGGGGTCAGCTGGTCGTTGACGTCCGGAGCAACTCACCCGTGGGGACAGGCGCGTCGCTCGAAAACGCTTCGCTCGACTACTTGCCGCCCCGGCGACGGGCCGCCGCGCCGAGCGCGATCAGTCCCATGGAGGCGAGCGCCATCGTGCCCGGCTCGGGCACCGGCGCGACCGGACGGTCGCCGCGTCCACCGCGTCCGCGGTGATGACGCGTGTCCTGGAAACCGCCGCCACCGCTGGTCGAGGTCGCCGGATCGTCCACGGAGCCTTCCGGATCCTGGGCGAAGGCGGGCGCGGCCATGAGAGCGAGCAACGCGAGAGGGAGAAGCCACCGTTTCATCACGAAATCTCCTCGGGCAGTCCGGCGGTGAGGGAGTTGTTTGGGCTGCGTGCCATTGCCCCTGTACGCCGTGGTAGTTTGCAAGCGCCGGGCCAATCCCGAGTTCGTTGCGCCATCCCGAAGCACGGCAACGGTTCGGGGCGGCCGGACGTCCCGAAGCCGCGCCCGGCGGCGGGCGTCCTCCGGAAAAAGTGTCGGTCCTGCCGACACCGCCGCCCGGTCCGGCGCACGAGGAGGGAGCGCATGACCCGCGAACCAGGAGCCCGGACCGGCCTCTGCGGCCGCTGCCGCTGGGCGCGCCTCGTCCGCACGCCGCGCAGCGAATTCAGCCTGTGCATGCGCTCGCGCGACGATCCGCGCTACCCGCGCTACCCCCGGCTGCCGGTGCTGGAGTGCGCCGGCTTCGAGGCGCTGCCGCCGGGTGAAGCCGTCCCGGAAGGGCCGCCACCCCGGGACGAGGGGTGACGGCAACCCTTACGGCAGGAGCGCGAGGCGCTGGACCCGGGTCAGGCCCGGAGTGCTGAAGCGGACGAAGTAAAGCCCGGCCGGAACCCCTCGGCCGGCGTCGTCCCGGGCGTTCCAGCGCAGGACGTGGTGCCCTTCACCCACCGGACCGGCCGCGAGCGTGGCCACCCGGCGGCCGGAGAGGTCGAAGATCGCGGCGTCCACCCGGGCCTCGCGCGGCAGCTCGAAGTCGAGCTCCGCGCCCGAGCGGGTGGGATTGGGGCGCGGCGGCGAAAGCCGCAGCGCGTAACCGCCCGGCACGCCGTTGGTGCTGCCGAGCACGCGGGCCTGCAGCGAGACGGACAGCGGCGCGGCCGGCTGCGCGCCCGGCAGCGCCTCGTCCGCGGTCGTGAACGTGAGCGTCGCCTCGTAGGTCGAGTCGGCGACCGCGCCGGCCGGGTCGAAGTGCACCGCGAACGTCCGGCCGGTCGCGCCCAGCGTCGCCGGCGCGAAACCCGGAAGCGAGAAGCGGCCGTCCCCGCCCGTCACGTTCGCCGCCGTCACCGCGAGCTGCGCCTGCAGCGCGTTCCAGCCCTGGTCGTGCACGCGCACGCCGAGGTCGGCGAACCCGGCCGCGGGATGCGAGCCGAAATCGAGGCTTCCCGAGGTGACGACCGCGCTCGAGTCGAGCGAGGCCGACGCGTGCGCGAGCACGCGGCCCGAGAGCAGCACGTTCCTGGTGAGGGAGTCGGGCGCGTTGGTGCTCATGACCAGCGTCCCGGCCCTGACGCCGGTCGTGGCGGCGTCGAGACCGACGACCTGCACGTCGGCCGGCGCGCCGGCCGCGACCGAAAACGGACCCGCCGGGGCGGTGAAGCCGGCCGGCGCGGCGAGCGAGTAGGTGAGCGCCTCGGCCGGGACGGTGCCGGGGTTGCTCACCGCCAGCGGCAGCGTCACGCCCGACGCGCCGACGAGGACGTCGCCGAAGGCGAGCTGCGAGGCCGCCGCGACGCGCGCGGGCAGCTGCAGCTCGAAGACCGCCGGCACGTGATCGGAAGCCACGCGCAGCGCGGTCGCGATGGTCAGGCCGACGGCGTTGTTGAAGCCGCCGCCGTCAATGTCCTGGTTGTAGTGCTGGCCGTCGTTGCCGTAGGCCAGGTAGGTGGAGGGCAGCACGTCGAGCCCGGCCCCGTCGTAGGCGCTGCGCGAGTACAGGAACAGGTCGAAGCGGTCGTCCATGCCCCCGAGCGAAGCCCGCGGGCTCTGCGTGTGGTAGGGGATGTAGGCGGCGTTGTTCCAGGTGCCCGGCATGTCGAGCACGTCGTAGCCGCGGCCGTCGTCGTCGAGCTGCGGCTCGATCAGTCGCTGGTAGCCGCCCTCCCAGGAACCGTAGAAATTGGTGTCGCCGCCGATCATGAAGTTGGTGCCGACGACGGTGGTGACCTGGTTGTTGAGCGTCGTGCGCAGGCTGGTGCACTCCTGCCGGCGCGTGGTCGAATCGCTCGTCGAAGGCGTGGCGGTCCCCGCCTTCAGGTGCACCGAATAGATGCGGAACCAGCCGGGGTTCTTGAGGTAGCCGACGGGCTTCACGAGCCCGACCAGCACCGGGCGCGGGCCTCCGGTGGCGACGGACGTGATGTTCTGGACGTTGACCTTCGCCGGCTTCCAGAAGATCGCGCCGCCCTCGGTGCCGAGCTGCAGCCAGGCGCCCGTCCACTGCCCGGGCCGGACCACGTTGAGCACGTTGTTGAGGAACGAGTCGCGCGACGCCGACGAGCCGTTCATCTCCTGAACGATCAGCACGTCCGGGTCGAGGCCGTCCATGACGATGCGATAGCTGTCCTGCCGGGAGGCGATGGTGGTGGGCTGGTAGTCGAGCAGGTTCCAGGTCGCCACCTTCAGCGCGCGTGCGGGGGCGGGGGCGAGGCAGAGCGCGACGGCGAGCAGCAACGTCAGGCGCGCCGCGGGGGCGCGAAACGGCTCGGGGACCATCGGGAACTCCGGATCAAGAGCTGTGCGGTACGGGCCCGGGCGATGTCCGTGGCACGGCGCGGAAGGACATCGGGTGCCGGTGCACCGGCGGTCTGTCGGTGGATGCCGGCGGAATTCTATAGGCCGCACCCGCGCCGCGCCACCCCGCAGGCGCGGGTCGCGGGCGCCCCCCTCTCAATCGGCGGTCCGACGCGGCCGATAACCGCCGCGTGACCATCCGTCCGCGCACCCCGGCGCCCGAGCGCGTTCCCGTCTCGGACGTCTTCGCGGCGCTGTCCTTCGCGCTCGACCTCACCGAGGGTCAGCCCATGGGGCACGCGCTGCGCACGAGCCTGATCGCCATGGAGCTCGGCGGGCGGCTCGGGCTGCCGCTGCAGCTGCGGCGCGACCTCTACTACGCCGCGCTGCTCAAGGACGCCGGCTGCTCGTCGAACGCCGCGCGCGTCTTTTCGCTCTTCGGCGGCGACGACCGCATGACCAAGGGCGCGCGCATGCGGGTGGACTGGTCGAACTACTTCCGCGCGGCGTTCTACGCCATGGCGCACGCCGCGCCCGGCGGCTCGTGGTTCGCACGCGGAAGCCGCATCGCCAAGCTCGCCCGCGGCGGACCGCGCCTGGCCGCCGAACTGGTCGAGACGCGCTGCCGGCGCGGCGCCGAGATCGTCACCCGGCTCGGGCTCGGCGCCGGCGCCGCCGAAGCGGTGCGGGCGCTGGACGAGCACTGGGACGGCCGCGGCCACCCGCGCGGACTCTCGGGCGACGAGATCCCGATCGTCGCGCGCATCCTGACCCTTTCGCAGACGCTGGAGGTGTTCGCGATGCGCGGCGGCGCGACGCGCGCGCTGGCGGTGGTGCGCGAGCGCGCCGGCCGCTGGTTCGACCCGCTCGTGGTCGCCGCCTGCGCCGGGATGGAGCGCGAGTTGGCCGGCTGGTGCGCGCTCGAGACGCGGCCGCTCAAGCAGGCGGTCGTGGACGCCGAGCCGGGCAGCGCGGCGCTGCTCGCCGGCCCGCGGGCGATGGACCGCATCGCGGAGGTGTTCGCCGAGATCGTGGACGCCAAGTCGCCGTTCACGGGCGCGCACTCGCAGCGCATGACGAACCTCGCCGTCGCCATCGCCGCGCGCCTGGGCTGGGACGCCGAGACGATCGCCGACGTCCGCCGCGCCGGGCTGCTGCACGATCTGGGCAAGCTCACGGTGCCCAACACCATTCTCGACAAGCCCTCCCCACTCACGCCCTCGGAGTGGGAGGTCATGCGCATGCACGCGCTCCACACCGAACGCATCCTCGAGCACGTGCACGGCTTCGAGTGGCTGGCGTTCGCCGCCGCCTCGCACCACGAGCGGCTGGACGGCAGCGGCTACTGCCGGGGCCTGCACGGCGAGCAGATCCCGCAACTTTCGCGCGTGCTCGCCGTCGCGGACGTGTACGACGCGCTCAGCGCGCCGCGCCCCTACCGGCACGGCCTCTCGTCCGCCGAGGCGCTGCGCTGGGTCGAGCGCGACCGCGGCACCGGCCTGTGGCCTCCGGCGCTGGACGCGCTCGTCCACACGGTCGGCAGCGAGAGCGACGGCGCCGAGACGGAAGCCGCCTGAAGCGCGGGGCGCCGGCCGCGCTCGCGGCCGGCGGGGCCGCCGGCCTTCCGGGTTACGGCAGGAAGTAGAACGCCAGCCCGAGCACGACGTACACGGCGAGCAGCATCGCGCCCTCGAGCCAGTTCGACTCGCCGTCGGCCGCGACCATGTTGACGATGAACGTGGCGGTGATCACCGCCAGCACCTCGAACGGGCTGAAGCGCAGGTTCATCGGCCCGTGCGGCATGAAGTAGGACACGAACACCAGCACCGGCGCGACGAACAGCGCGATCTGGATGCTGGAGCCGATGGCGATGTTGAGCGCCAGGTCCATCTTGTTCTTCATCGCCACCAGCACCGCGGTCGAATGCTCGGCGGCGTTGCCGATGACCGCCACGACGATGACGCCGACGAAGACCTCGGTCAGCCCCAGCGCGTGCGAGGCCGCCTCGACCGCGCCGACCAGCAGCTCGCTCATCCAGGCGATGAGCGCCGTCGCGACCACCAGCGTCGCCACCGCGCGGCCGACGTTCACCGGCGCGTGCGCCTGGTCGGCCGCGCCGCCGGTGTACAGGTGCTTGTGCGTCCGCAGCGTGAAGAACAGGCTCAGCACGTAGGAGACGATGAGCACGACCGAGATCTCGAGCGACAGGTCGCGTTCGAGCGCCGTCTCGCGGGCCATCGAAAGCCGGCCGCTCTCGATGGCGCCCTGATTGACGAAATGGAACGCGGCCGGCACGACCAGCGCGATCGCCGCCAGCAGCAGCAGCGTGGAGGACGCGGCGGCCGCCGAGCGGTCGAACGTCTGCTTCTCGCGCCGCGCCCCGCCCGCCACCATCGCCAGCCCGAGCACGAGCAGGGAGTTGCCGATGATCGAGCCGGTGAGCGACGCCTTGACCACGTCGTAGAGCCCGCGCTGCAGCGCGACCAGCGCGATGATCAGCTCGGCGGCGTTGCCGAACGTGGCGTTGAGCAGTCCGCCGACTCCTTCGCCGAGGCGCGAGGCCAGCTTCTCGGTCGCCTCGCCCATCAGCCCGGCGAGCGGCACGATCGCCAGCGCGCTGAACGCGAACACCGCGAGCGGGCTCCAGTGGAGCAGCTCGGCCAGCGGCGCGACGATCACGAACACGAGCAGCAGTTGCAGCCAGCGGTCGGGAGCGAGGAACGGCGGGCGCGCGGTGGTGGCGGTTCGGGCGTTCATGGCGCGGGCACTCTGCCCGAGCGCGGTGGCGAGGGGCAAGTCCCCGCGCGCCGCGCGGCGCGCTGCGCTACGCTGCGGCCCGTCGAGTCGCGCGCAGGGTGCCCGCGGCCGGGGAGACGGTCCGCGTGATCAAGTACATCGGCAGCAAGCGGCTGCTCGTGCCGCGCATCGTCGCGGCCATCGAGTCCTGCGCCGGCGCGCGGACGGTGCTCGACCTGTTCTCCGGCACCTCGCGCGTCGGGCACGCGCTCAAGCGCCACGCGTTCCGGGTGCACGCGAACGACCACAACCGCTACGCGCACGCCCTCGCCGCCTGCTACGTCGGCGCCGACGCCCGCCGCTGGCACGGGCGCGCGGAAAAGGTGGTGGCCGAGCTGAACGCCGTGCCGCCGCACCCGGGCTGGTTCACCGAGACCTACTGCGTCGCCTCGCGCTACCTGCAGCCCGCGAACGGCGCCCGTGTGGACGCCATTCGCGAGCGGATCCGCGCGCTGGCGCTGGACCCGACGCTCGAGGCGATCGCGCTCACCAGCCTGATGGAGGCCGCCGACCGGGTGGACTCGACCGTCGGCCTGCAGATGGCCTACCTCAAGAGCTGGGCGCCGCGCTCGTTCGCGCCGCTCGAGCTGCGCGTGCCCGAGCTGCTCGCGGGCCCTGGCTCGGCGTCGTGCCTCGAGGCGGCGGAGGCTGCCGCGCGCTTCGAGGCCGACGTGGCGTACCTCGATCCGCCCTACAACCAGCACAGCTACCTGGGCAACTACCACGTCTGGGAGTCGCTGGTCCGCTGGGACCGGCCGGCCGTCTACGGCGTGGCGAAGAAGCGCATGGACGTGCGCACGCGCGGCAGCGCGTTCAACCGCCGCGGGCTCATGCCCGCCGCCTTCCGCGAGGTGCTCGCGCGCGTGCGGGCGCGCTGGCTGGTCGTGTCGTTCAGCGACGAGGGCTTCCTCGCGCCGGCCGAGCTGCGCGCGCTGCTCGGCGCGCGCGGCCGCGTGCGCGAGGAGCGGATCGAGCACCCGCGCTACATCGGACACAAGATCGGCATCCACGACCGCGCCGGCCGCAAGGTCGGAACGCCCGGGCCGGCGCGCAACCGCGAGCACCTGTTCGTCGTGGACACGCGCCCCGCCGCCCGTCGCCGGGCGGGCACGCGGGCGCGCGTCGCGGCGCCGGCCTGAAGCGCGCGGCGGCCACCGGAGCGCCGCGCGGGCGGCCGGGCGCCGGGCCGTCGCCGGCCGGGACGCGGCGGACGCGACCGGTACCGTGAACACGCCGGGCGGGGCCGTTGCCGGCCCCGCCCGCGGTCATGCGGCGACTCGTTGTCCCGGTCTCAGCTGCAGCCCTGCGAGTTGCCGCAGTTCACGCACTTGTAGCAGGTGCCGTTGCGGATCGTGATGTGCCCGCAGTTGTCGCAGGCCGGCGCGTCGCCCTTGAACTTGCGGGTGGCCTCCTGCATCGCCACCGTCGTGACCTCGCCGGCGTGTTCCGCCGCCCGCACGGGCCGCGGCGCGCCCGCTCCGCCCGCCGGGCCCGCAGGCGCCCGCGTGACGCGGTGCTCGCGGCCGACCGGCACGTCCACGGCGTGCTGGCGCGGCTGCAGCACCTCGCCGCTCGGCGCGGTCTCGATGACGTGCGCGAGATCGGTGCGGTTCAGGTACTCGAAGCCGAGCACCCGGAACACGTAATCAATCACGCTGGTCGAGACCTTGATGTTGTCGTGGCCCTCGACGCGCCCGTGCGGCTCGAAGCGCGTGAAGCAGAACTGGTCCACGAGGTCCTCCAGGGGCACGCCGTACTGCAGGCCCATGGAGACCGCGATGGCGAAGCAGTTCATCATGCTTCGGAAGGCGGCGCCCTCCTTGTGCATGTCAATGAAGATCTCGCCGATCGTGCCGTCCTCGTACTCGCCGGTGCGCAGGAACACCTTGTGCCCGGCGATGCGCGCCTCCTGCGTGAAACCGTGGCGGCGCTTGGGCAGGCGGCGGCGGTGGAGCTTGGCCGGTCCCTCGTCGGCCAGCGGCTGGCCCGCGGCCTCCGGCTCGGTCTTCTTCTTCGCCGTGCTGAGCGGCTGGCTCATCTTGCAGCCGTCGCGATACAGCGCCACGGCCTTGATCCCGAGCTTCCACGACTCGCTGTAGATGTCGCGGACCTCGTCCACCGTCGCGTCGTTCGGCAGGTTCACGGTCTTGCTGATCGCGCCCGAGATGAACGGCTGAACGGCGCTCATCATGCGGACATGGCCCATCGGCTGGATGAAGCGCGTGCCGTGGGCGCCGCAGCGGTTCGCGCAGTCGAAGACCGCGAAGTGCTCGCTCTTGAGGCCCGGCGCACCCTCGACCGTCTGCGAGCCGCACACGTGCAGGTTCGCCTCCTCGATCTGCGCGTCGGTGAAGCCGAGGAAGGGCAGCACGTTGAAGCCCGGCTTCTCGCGCTCGGCCATCGCCACGCCGAGGTTCGTGAGCGCCTCGTCGGAGAGGATGCCGCGCCCGAACGCCTGGCGGATGTCGAGGACATTGGGCAGCAGGGCCTCGATGGACGCCACCAGGCCGTCGCTGAAACCCTTGTGCAGCAGGCTCGAGGCGTTGATGTGCGGCGCGCCGTCCAGCGAGCCGTGGCCGACCGCGTGGCGGATGATGCGCTCGATTTCCTTCGCGTCGTAGCCGAGGCGCTCGAGCGCGAGCGGCACCGACTGGTTGACGATCTTGAAGTAGCCGCCGCCGGCGAGCTTCTTGAACTTGACCAGCGCGAAGTCCGGCTCGACGCCGGTCGTGTCGCAGTCCATGAGCAGGCCGATCGTGCCGGTCGGCGCCAGCACCGTGGCCTGGGCGTTGCGGTAGCCGTGCAGGCCGCCGTACGCCACGGCGCGGTCCCAGCACTCGATGGCCGCCTGCCGCATGTCGCGCGGCGCGTGCGTCGGGTCAATCGCGCGCGCGGCCTCGCGGTGCAGCCGCATCACGCCGAGCATGCTGTCGGCGTTGCGCGCGTAGCCGCGGAACGGGCCCTTGCTGGCCGCCATCTCGGCCGACAGCGCGTAAGCCTCGCCGGTCATCATCGCGGTGATGCAGCCGGCGTAGGCGCGCGCCGCGTCGCTGTCGTAGGGCAGCCCCTCGACCATCAGCAGCGTGCCGAGGTTCGCGTAGCCCAGGCCGAGCGGGCGGTAGTCCTCGCTGTTGCGGGCGATCCGCTCGGTCGGGTAGCTGGCGAAGCTGACCAGGATCTCCTGCGCGAGGAAGAACACCCGGTTCGCGTGCCGGTAGCCCTCGATGTCGAACGAGCCGTCGTCACGCCGGAACTTCATGAGGTTCACCGACGCGAGATTGCAGGCCGTGTCGTCGAGGAACACGAATTCGGAGCAGTTGTGAACGACCATGCCGTTGGCGACGAAGTGGCTGGTCACCGGCTCGGTGAGGTCGTAGACGTCCGCCTCGCCCGCGGGAGTCACGGACGCGACGGCGTCGGTGAGGTCGTCCAGGTAGGCCTCGAACCGGTCGTTCAACTCGGCCAGGGCGGTGGCCTTTGGACTTGCGGGATCGAAGCCGATCTCGCGCTCGAAGAGCACCCGCGACGAGCGCGAGATTCGCAGCGAGTGCATCTCGGTGACCGGGAAGCTGCGGCTGCCGCCGCGACCGTCCGGCAGCATCGCCTCGGTCGTGCCGCCGCGTCGGTTCTCGTAGAGCTTCGCCTTGATGCCGAATCCGAGGAGCAGCGCTTGGACCTGGCGGAGTAACTCATGCGAGCTTGAGTCGAGCGAGACGTACTGGCTCTTCTCGCCGTGGTTCGCGACGGTGCCGTCGGCGGTGAAGAGGCCCCGTAGCACGGCGGCCAGCGAAGCGCGGTCGAGGTCGAAGGCGGCCGGCGTGAAACGCTTGCCCTGGCTGCCCTCGTCGAGGACGGCAAACTCCTTGAAAAGGTCAACCACCGGTCGTGAGCCGAACGCAAGGCGGGAGACCGTGCCACGTGCTCCGCTCGCGGCGACGCGGACATCGTCGGCGCGGCCGACGGCATTGACGGCCCGAAGCTCGCGTTTCGCCTCGTTGACCGTGCCGGCAATCGCCTCGAGGACGCCCGCCTCTTCGGCCGACATCGTCAGGATCACCGATTCGGTCGTGCGCTCACCGTGGACCGCGCGGGCGAGACAGCCGTCACCCACCGCGACGCCAATGGCGAGGCCCAGTCGCTTGCCCAGCGCCCGCCGACCGAAGCCGGGGCCCTGCAGCGCGAGAAGGTCTCCCGGTACCAGCCCGCTCACGGGCACGTCGCCGCGCTCGAGCGTCCAAACCTTGTGGTCGGCGGTGAGGGTGACTTCGTAGCCGGCCTTCGTGCGCAGGCGGAACACGGGCTTGTGCCCGGTCGGGAAGATGTCGGTAACCCAGTGCGGCTGGCCGTCGGCGCCCATCACGCGTGCGGACTTGCCGACCAGCGAATCGATGCGCTTCCAGCCCTCGGAAGTCGCGACGAGCGTGTCGCCCGTGACGCACGGGTTCGTCGCGTGGATTCGGTCGGTGGCCTTGCAGGTGTGCCACTTCTGGATGGTGTCGTCGTACTGGACGCCGGGGTCGGCGCAGCTCCAGGCGGCGGTGGCGATGTCGTCCCACAGCCGGCGGGCGGGCATCGTCTCGTGCACCTGGCCGGTCGTGCGGAAGGTCGTCTGCCAGTCGCCGCCGGTCTCGACCGCGCGCATGAACGTGTCGGGCACGCGCACCGAGTTGTTCGAGTTCTGGCCCGAAACCGTGGCGTAGGCCTCGCCGTTGAAGTCGCTCGGGTAGCCGGCCGAGATGAGCGCCGCGACCTTCTTTTCCTCGCGCATCTTCCAGCGCACGAACTCGGTGATCTCGGGGTGGTCCACGTCGAGCACGACCATCTTGGCCGCGCGCCGCGTGGTGCCGCCCGACTTGGTCGCGCCGGCGCCGCGATCGAGCACCTCGAGGAAGCTCATCAGGCCCGACGAGGTGCCGCCGCCGGAGAGCTTCTCCATGCGGCCGCGCAGCTTCGAGAAATTCGTGCCCGTACCCGAGCCGTATTTGAAGACGCGCGCCTCGTTCTTGACCAGCTCGAAGATGGACATGAGGTCGTCGTCGCACGACTGGATGAAGCACGCCGACACCTGCGGGCGCGAGTACGAGTCGGTCGTCATGCGGACCGTGTCGGCCGCCAGGTCCACGGCGAAGCTGCCGCCGGAGCCGCTGATGCCGTACTCGTGGAACAGGCCGCAGTTGAACCACACCGGCGAGTTGAAGGCGCCGATCTGGTGCACCAGCATGTACGCGAGCTCGGCCTCGAACGCCTCGGCGTCCTCGGGGCCCGCGAAGTAGCCGCCCTGCTGCTCGCCGCTCGCGCGGATGGTGCGGACCAGGCGGTTCACCACCTGACGCACGCTGGTTTCGCGGCCGGGATGCCCGGGAACGCCGGCCCGGCGGAAGTATTTGCTCACCACGATGTCGGTGGCGAGCTGCGACCATTCGGCGGGCACCTCGACGTCGTCGGCCTGGAAGACGACCGAGCCGTCCGGGTTGGTGATCACCGTGCGGCGACGGTCCCACTTCACGGCGTCGAACGGATGAACGCCCGGCACGGAGAAGCGGCGCGGGACGTGGAGGCCCGCGTTCGTGGGCGGTTCGCCGCCGGGCGCTGCGGTGGGGGCGTGCGTCTCCGGGTTGAGGGAAAGCGACATGGTGGACCCTCCTGGTCCGAGAAGCGGGTTGCGGACCGACTTCCGTGATGGTGGCCCGGCCGGGGCGGCGCCTGTTTCGCGCGGGGCGACGCATGACGCGATCCCGACTGGGCTGCGAGCGCGGGGGCGATCGCGGTGCTGCGAGTTGTTCGCGTGAGAGAAAAGCCGCCTCGCGTGAGCAGTCGACTCGCGCGACGGCGGGGTGCGTGGTTTATACCACCCGGCGCCTTCACCGGTTCAAGACCGAAAATTCTCGCGAACGACGCGGAGAATTTTCGGCTGGACACCGCGCGCCCGCGATCCACGCGAGCGCGGGCGCGCGAGGAAAAACTTTCGCGCATCGTGCGCTCGCGACGGACAACGCGACGCGTGGCGCGAACGCCTTCGCGCCGCGCGCCGCGCTCTCCCGCCGGCGCGTCAGTGAGCGGTCGTCATGCCCAGCGATCCGCGCAGGAACTGCAGCTCGTCGGCGATGTCGTCGATCGTCTTCGTGACCGACTTGCCGCCCGAGTGGCCGGAAGAGACGTCGTAGTGGAGCAGCACCGGGTTCGGGCCGCCGAGCGCCTGCATGCGCGCCGCCATCTTGCGCGCGTGCAACGGATCCACGCGCGTGTCGGAATCGCCCGAGACGAACATCACCGGCGGGTACTTCACGCCCGCGGAGACGTGCTGGTACGGCGAGTAGGCCCTCAGCCACTCGAACTGCACCGGGTCCTCGGCCGAGCCGTACTCCGGCACCCAGAAGCGCGCGACCAGGAACCGCTGGTAGCGCAGCATGTCGAGCAGCGGCACCGCGCAGATCACGGCGCCGAAGAGCTCGGGTTGCTGCGTCATGGCCGCGCCCACCAGCAGGCCGCCGTTGCTGCCGCCCAGGATCGCGAGCTTCGACGGCGTGCAGTAGTCGTGGCCGATCAGCCAGCGGGCGCAGGCGGTGAAGTCGTCGAACACGTTCTGCTTGTTCCCGAGCATGCCCGCGCGGTGCCAGGCCTCGCCGAACTCCGAGCCGCCGCGCAGGTTGGAGAGCACGTAGATGCCGCCCAGGTCGAGCCACGCGGCGACCAGCGGCGACCAGCGCGGCGTCTCGCTGACGTTGAAGCCGCCGTAGCCGGTGAGCAGCACCGGGTGCGAGCCGTCGAGCGTCAGTTCGGCCGGCTGGGCGATGAACATCGGCACCTTCGTGCCGTCCTTGCTCTCGGCCCAGACCTGGCGGACGACGTAGCGGCCCGAGTCGAACTCGGCCGGGCTCTTCCACCACTCGCGGCTCGCGCCGGCGGCGGCGCCCTGCGGGAACTCGTAGCGGTAGATCGTGGAGGGACGGTTGAACGACGAGAACGAGTAGTAGGCGTCCCTGCCCGTCCATTCTCCGGCCGGCGTCGAGGCCGAGCCCGGCCCGGGCAGCGCGATCGTGCCGAGGCGCTCGCCGCCGACGCCGTGAACGACCAGCTCCGAGGTGACGTTGCGCAGGTACTCGACGACCAGCCGCCCGGCGACGGTCGTGAAGCCCTCGATGACCGCGTCGGGCCGCTCGGGCACGATCTCGCGCCAGCGGGCGAACGACGGCGAGCGCGCGTCCACCGCCATGAGGCGGCGGTTCGGCGCCTTCCAGTTGGTCTCGAGAATGACCGTGTCGCCCGCGAAGCGGGCGTTGACCTGCGCGTGCAGCGTGTCGGTCACCGAGACGAACGGGCCGTCCTTCGACGCCTCGCGCAGGTAAACGTGTGTGTTGTCGCCCGAGGAGCCGACGTACACCGAGATCGCGAGCCAGCGGCCGTTGGCGGACAGGAAGGGCGAGGGGATTTCGGCGGGCCCCAGCCCCTCGCCGAAGAC
Organism: Candidatus Eisenbacteria bacterium; assembly: GCA_020847735.1. Taxonomy (NCBI): domain Bacteria; phylum Candidatus Eiseniibacteriota; species Candidatus Eiseniibacteriota bacterium. Next base: position 5,021 of record JADLBL010000009.1, on the reverse strand, counting down.
CAGCTTCGCCTTCTCGGGGGCGTCGCCGAAGCGGTGGTACCAGACCCGCGAGCCCTTCGGTTCCCAGCGGGCGAACCAGGCGCCCTGCTTCGCGGCGTCAATCGAGAAGCCGAAGTAGCGCGCCCGGGGCAGGCCGCCGGGCAGTTCGCGTTTCGTGTCGGGGTCGAGCAGGTGCACCTCGAGCTCATCCTCGCCGCCCTTGCGGATGCCGTAGGCGACGAGTTTGCCGTCGAGCGAGACGTCGAGCAGGGTGACCGAGGTGGTGTGGTCGGGGCTCATCGGGTTGGGGTCCACGAGCACGACGTCGGGCGCGTCGGCTCCCGCGCGCATCATGAGCACGCCCTGCTGCTGGTCGGCGCGCCGCGCGGTGAAGAACAGCCGCCCGCCCCGCACGGTCGGCGCCGAGCGCGAATCGAGGCTGGCGTAGCGGCCGACCGCCTCCTTCACCTGCTCGAGCCCTGGCACCCGGTCGAGCTGGCCGCGCGTGTACGCCATCTGCGCGCGGACCCACGCGCGCGTCTCGGGCGAGTCCTTGTCCTCGAGCCAGCGGTAGGGGTCCTCGAACACGACGCCGTGCAGCGTGTCGCGGACGACGGCGATGCGCGTGGCGGGCGGCTGCGGGGCGCCGGCCGAGCGGGCCGCGCCGGGGGCGAGCAGCGCGGCGAGGCAGGCCGCGTGCAGAAAGCGACGCATGGGAGAGTCCTCCGATTCGGAGTGCGTGACGCGGTTGCGAACCGGGCCGCAGGGTAACGCCGCGGGCGCGCGGACCGCGAGCGCCGCGTGCGAATGCGCTCTCGCGCGGTGCGCACTACCTCACCCGGGCGTACGGCTCCATCTTGTCGGCGTCGGCGCCCGAGAGGCCGGCGGGCTGCGTCAGCGTGTGCGTGGGGACCACGTACTGCCACAGGCCCCAGTGGTCGGACGGCGTCGCGCGCGCCTGGAAGAAGAGCACGTCGCCCGACAGGTTCACGGCCGGGTGGCGCTCGTCGCCGGCGGTGTTGAGGCCGTTCAGCGCGACGAACGTGGAGGACTGCAGGTCGTAAAGGTAGACATCGTACCCGCCGGCGCCGCCCGCGCGGTCGCTGGCGAACGCGAGCCAGCGGCCGTTGGACGACAGCGAGGGCTCGAGGTCGCTTCCCGACGAGGCGAGGTCGGGCAGGGTCGCGATTCCGCCCGGGCGGTTCCACACGAACACGTCCCAGTTGCCGGCGCGATCCGACTGGAACGCGATCCGGTCGCCGTGAAAATCCGGCGCGGGCGCGCCGTCGGTGCGCGGGCCCCCGGTCGAGAGTCCGGGCAGGCCGAGCAGGCTGTCGCCGTTCGGCGTGTAGAGCCGCACGCGACCGAACCCGGCGGAGTCGCGCACGAACGCGAGATTCACCGAGTCGTAGGCGAAGCGCGGCCACGACTCGTTCGCCGCGGTGTTCAGCCCCGGCGTCGCGGCGAGCGACATGCCGCCGCGGTCGTACACGTACAGGTCCGAGCCGCCGGCGCCGCCCGCGCGGTCGCTCGAGAAGGCGACGAGCACGCCGTCGTTGGACAGGCAGGGCTCCGACTCGTCGGCGGCCGAGTTCAGGTTCGGCAGGGCGCGAAAACCGGCCTCGTTCAGGTCGTACATCCACACGTCGTAGTTGCCGGCGCTCGTGCGGTCGCTGCGGTAAACCAGCAGGTCAACGCCGTCCGTGTCGCCCACGGGGGCCGTAGGCTGCGACTTCGTTCCGCAGCCCGCGGCCGTCAGCGCCACGGCGAGCAGCACGGCGAGGGACGGTGGCAGGCGCCTGATTGAGGAGGTCATCGTCGCGCATCCGGGGTCGGTCGTGCGGCCATCATCGGGCGGGCGGGCCGGACACTAGCACGGCCTGCGCCCGCGTTTGCGCCCCCCGGGCCGGGCGCGCATCCTGCCCTTCGCGTCCGAGCCCGGACACCGCCGCGCCCGCGCGTGCGGCGTGGGGCCGGCGGCGCGAAACGCAGGGCGCCCGCCACCCGCGGGCCGGGCTTTCCTCCTCAATAGAAGATGGAGCACGCGATGAACGACACCCCGGCCGGCGCCGCCGCACCCCGCGCCCCGGCCGAAGCTCCGGCCCCGCCGACGGGCAAACCCGCCGGCGGCGCCGGGCTCGAGGCCGTCTTCCGCCCACGGTCCGTGGCCGTCATCGGCGCCTCGCGCGACCGCGGCACGGTCGGCGGAGCGCTCTTTCACAACCTGCTCAAGCACGACTTCCAGGGCGCGGTCTACCCCGTGAACCCGAACGCGGCCACGGTCCAGTCGGTGCGCGCCTACGCGAGCATCGCCGACGTGCCGGAGGTCGTGGACCTGGCGGTCGTCGTCGTGCCGGCCGCGCACGTCAACGCCACGGTCGAAGCGTGCGGCAGGCGCGGCGTCCGGGCGGTGGTCGTGATCAGCGCGGGCTTCAAGGAGATCGGCGGCGAAGGCGTCGAGCGCGAGCGCGAGCTGCTCGGGATCGTGCGGCGTTACGGCATGCGGCTGATCGGCCCCAACTGCCTCGGCGTCGTCAACACCGAGGCGGGCACGAGCATGAACGCCTCGTTCGCGCCCGCGCATCCGCCCGCCGGCACGGTGGCGTTCTCGTCGCAGAGCGGCGCGCTCGGACTGGCGATCCTGCAGTACGCGCAGCAGCTCGGCATCGGCATCTCGCACTTCGTCAGCGTCGGCAACAAGGCCGACGTCTCGGGCAACGACCTGCTGGAGTGGTGGGACCGGGATCCGGGCACCGCGCTCGTGCTGCTCTACCTGGAGTCCTTCGGCGTGCCCGGGCGGTTCGTCGAGCTGGCGCGCCGCATCGGCCGCCGCAAGCCGATCGTGGCGGTCAAGAGCGGCCGCACGCGCGCCGGCCAGCGCGCCGCTTCGAGCCACACCGGCTCGCTCGCCGGCGCCGACACGGCGGTCACGGCGCTGTGCGAGCAGGCCGGCGTGATCCGCACCGACACGCTCGAGGAGATGTTCGACGTCGCGATGCTGCTCGCGAACCAGCCGGTGCCGCGCGGCCACCGCGTCGGCATCGTCACCAACGCCGGTGGGCCCGGCATCATGGCCAGCGACGCGTGCGAGTCGCACGGGCTCGAGGTGGTGACGCTGTCCGACGACACGGTGCGGCAGTTGCGCGAGTTTCTGCCCGCCGAAGCGAGCACGAAGAACCCCGTGGACATGATCGCCTCGGCGACGCCCGCTTCGTTCGAGAAAGCGGTGCGCCTGGTCGCCGCCGATCCGGGCGTGGACTCGCTGATCGTGCTGTACGTGCCGCCGGTCGTGACCAACCCCGGCGAGGTCGCGCAGGCGATCGTGCGCGGCAACGAGGCGGCCAAGGCCGACGCGGTGGCGAAGGGCGCGGCACCCAAGCCGATCGTGTCCTGCTTCCTCGGCTGGCACGGCACACCCGACGAACTGCGCTCGCTGCAGGAGACCCGGATTCCCTCGTACACGTTTCCCGAGGCGTCCGCGATCGCGCTCGCGCGGGTGGTCCGCTACGGGCGCTGGCTGCTCACGCCCGATGGCACGAAGCGCGAGTTCGCGGACGTGGACCGCGCCGCGACGCGCGAGCTGATCGCCGCGGCCCTGGCCCGCGCCGGCGGGCCGGCGGGCGCGTGGCTCACGCCCGAGGAGGTCACGCGACTGCTCGCCGCGTGGAGGATCGCGACGCCGGCGGCGGCGTTCGCGCGTTCGGCCGAGCAGGCCGAGCACGCCGCCGAGCGGCTGGGCTTTCCGGTCGCGATCAAGCTCGCGAGCGAGACGATCACGCACAAGAGCGACGTCGGCGGCGTGCAGCTCGACCTGCGCAGCACCCGCGAGGTCGGCGAGGCCTTCGCCACCATCGAATCGCGGGTCGCCGCACTCGGCCGCGGCGACGAGATGGCCGGCGTCACGGTGCAATCCATGGTGCGCGAGGGAATCGAGGCGATCGTCGGCATGACGCGCGATCCGTCGTTCGGACCGCTGCTGCTGTTCGGCCTCGGCGGCGTGCAGGTCGAGCTGCTCAAGGACGTCGTCTTCCGCGTGCACCCGCTCACGGACCGCGACGCGCACGAAATGGTGCGCGGCATCCGCGGGGCGAGGCTGCTGGACGGCTACCGCGGCGCGCCCCCCGGCGACCTCGCGCGGCTCGAGGAGACGATCCTGCGGATCTCGCAGCTCGCCGGCGAGTTCCCCGAGATCGCCGAGCTCGACCTGAACCCGGTGAAGGTGCTGCCGCCCGGCAGGGGATGTGTCGTGCTCGACGCGCGCGTGCTGGTGCGGCCGATCGCGTAGCGGGGCCTTCGGCCGGCGCGGCGCGAAACGCCGCGGGACGCCGCGGGCGACGCGAACGAGGCTCGGGCGCGCGGTCAGGCGCCCGAGCCTTCCCTTGCGGTGGGGTGCTGGCCTCACGGCCGGAGGACGATCGTCCTCCGCGCCCGGAATTCCCCGGCGGTCATGCGGCACAGGTAGACGCCCGCGCGAGCGCGCTCGCCCGAGGTCGTCGCGCCATCCCAGCCAATCGCGTGCCGCCCGGGCGGGAACTCGTCGTCGGCGAGTGTCGCGACGCGCCGGCCCAGCACGTCGAAGACTTCGAGGCGGACTCCGGCACGGCGCGGGACGTCGAACTCGATCGTCGTGCGGCTCGAAGACGGGTTGGGCCGCGCAGCGGCCAGCGCGAACGAAGTGGGCCGCACGTCGGTGTCGTTCGCGAGGCGGGTGCCCTGCGCACCGCCGGCGGTCTCCAGGTGCGTGCCGATCACTTCGAGGAACCACGCGCGCGAGGCGCCCGCTTCGGGCGGGCTCGCCGCGAAGTCCACGAGCAGGCAGTCGCCGGGCGAGAGCGCCGTGCCGTCGCCCGAAGCGAAGCTCTCGACGACCGAACCGAGCCGCGAATGCTCTGCCGCGGCGGGCGAGTGGGCCCTCTGGCGCCGAGAATGGCGCCCATCAGCAGGCCGGTCATGAGTTCGCGGCGGATGACCCGCCACCAGTCGGCGAGCCGGACCTCGCCCAGCGCCATGGCGCGAATGACCAGCGTCGAGGCCTGCGAGCC